>JAFGPL010000251.1 GCA_016936215.1 Bacteroidales bacterium | reverse complement strand
GCAAAGTTTTGCAGCCATTTGTCCATAAAATACCAGGCAACGGGACAGGCTATAACAAAAGCAACCACAACCCATCTTGTAAATTCTTTGGTAAGCAGTAACATAATCTGTGAAGTCCTGGCGCCGTTTGCTTTGCGTATACCAATTTCTTTGGTCCTTTGCCTGCTCACGAAAACAGTTAGCGCAATAAGACCCAAACAGGCTATCACAATTGAAAGAATTGTAAAGTAGCCAACCACCGATGATATTTTCTCGAATTGTTTATAATCCTTATTTATTTCTTCATCGGTGAAAAAATAATCAAGTTCTTTTGCAGGTTCAATGCTTAAATATTTTTTCCTGAGCATATCCAATACACCGGGCATTTCACCCGGCTTAACCCTCACAGAAATAAATCTTGCATACTCAAGGTCTCTCTCATCCGACACATAATGAAGTACAGGCTGTATTTTCCGGTGAAGCCCCATGTAATGAAAATCATCCACCACCGCTGCTATCTTATGCGGATACCCGGACCTCTGGCTGGAGTGGATGATTTTATCCACGGCAGATTCTGTTTCAAACATCATCAGTGCAGCTTTGTTAATTACTACCGCATTGCTGTCCCATACAAAGTTTTCATCGTACGGGTCACCTTCAATAAATTCAATTCCATATGTTTTGAAATAGTCTTTATGTACACCACCGTGCCTGAGGCTTAAGAATTCCACATCAGACCACTCCTCAGGGTAAAAATTATTATAGTTTTCATCATACCTGCCGGGCACAATCTGCGATGGGGCAGTGCTGACAATGCGCATATCGTTTTCAAGCTCTTTGAGTATCACCTCCAGTTTTCTTATAGCGGCATTCCTGTCCTTATACTGGCCAGAATTTGTATTTATAACAATAACATTTTCATGATCTATTTTTAAATCGTGGTTTTTCATAAAGTGAATCTGCTTTTTCATCAGCGTGGTGCCAATTATGAGTACAATTGAGATAAGAAGCTGGAAAATTACCATCGCACTCCTTAACCTCGCTGCCCTTCTGCCTGTCGCGATCTCTCCTTTCAGCGATGAGATAATATTAAACCTGGACAATAACACAGAAGGGATGATTCCCGATAGCAAACCGGTAAGCAGCCAAAGTGACAAAAGAACAGGATAGGTTAAAAAGAAATTACTGTAATCAAGAAATAAGCCGGTATTAAACATCCGGTTGAAAACAGGCAGTAGCAATTCTGTAATAACAATGGCAAGAAACAGTGCCAGAAAGCTTATTATCAGAGATTCTCCGAGAAATTGACGGAGCAGGCTTTTTTTACCGGCGCCCATTGCTTTTCTTATACCTACTTCGGCAGAACGCTTTATTGAATTTGCCGTGGACAGGTTGATAAAATTTATTGAAGCAATGATCAATATCCCGATGGCTATAAAAATAAGGATATAAATAAAGGTCTTGTTGTCGGAGGTTTTGTCATGAAGCTGTTTCAGCGGTAATAAAATTAACCGTGGTTTTTTATCATTTCCTGAAAGAAAATGGTCCTGCACCATCTTTTGAATTTTCTCTTCAAATTGAATTATATCAGTACCTGGTTTGAGCATGATATATGACTGGGAAAATGTGTTATACCAGTCGTGCACATAGTTAAGCCAGGGCGAAAGCTCTAATCCGGTTTCATGGTTCACTGCGAGGTCAAATTTTATGGATGAGTTTCCCGGGATTTCATTAATTACCCCGCTTATTACCAGGCTGTGCTTGCCAAAATCAACATCAAGGCTTTTGCCAACCGGGTTTTCATCGCCAAAATAGATTTCTGCGATTTTTTTTGATATTACCACGTAGTTTTTTTCAGCAATAGGGTTACCGGCATTACCATATACCAGGGGAAAATTGAACATACTGAAGAAACCTGTGTCAACATAACGAACTTCCTGTATCAGCTCTTTTTCATTAAAGGTAATCATGTGACCTGACCAGTCGAGGTAACGGCTACCGTTGATTACCTCGGGATAGTCCTGAAGCAACTGCGGTACAGCCAGGCTTTTGGTAAACTCCATCTGGTTTTCGCATAACCGGTAAATATTATTTCCGTTGGAGTGAAAACTATCATAGGTAAGTTCGTTGCGGACATAAAGGAACAAAAGGATAAAAGCTGAAATTCCAAGACTTAAACCAATTGTGTTTATAATAGAAAAAGATCTGTTTCTTAACAAATACCTAAGTGCTGTTATAAAATAATTTTTTATCATAGTGAAAATGTTAATTATCAGGTCAGGTGCTTTTCTTTATACTCTCAGTCACCACACTGCCATCGAACAAATTTACAATTCGGTGCGCCCTGTCGGCATGTGCAGGTGAGTGGGTAACCATTACAATGGTTGTACCGTCGTTGTTGAGTTGTTCCAATAATTTCATTACTTCTTCGCCGTTAGCTGAATCGAGGTTCCCAGTTGGTTCATCTGCCAGGATGAGTTTCGGTTTGGCTACAACTGCCCTTGCAACTGCAACACGTTGTTGCTGGCCTCCTGAAAGTTGCTGGGGAAAATGTTTTCTGCGGTGCGATATCTGCATGCGTTCAAGCGCCTCGTTTACCCGCTTTTTTCTTTCAGATGACCTGATTTTTAAATACAGTAAAGGCAATTCAACATTTTCGAAGACATTCAATTCATCAATCAGGTTAAAACTCTGAAAAACAAAACCAATGTTTCCTTTTCGAAGGTTGGTGCGCTGGTTCTCACGATACTTCGAAATCTCGGCGCCATCGAACCAAAGCTTACCGCCTGAAGGATTGTCGAGCAATCCGATGATATTCAGAAGGGTGGATTTACCACATCCCGACGGGCCCATAATGGCAAGAAATTCACCCTTTTTTATTTCAATATTTACATGATTGAGCGCTGTGGTTTCCACCTCGTCTGTGCGAAAAACCTTTACCATTTCTTCTGTTCTTATCATAGTTTAATTGTTTTAATTGGTTGTTATTGTTCAACAGATGTGCCACAATTTATAAGTTGCAGATTTATAATTATTTCTCGATGAATCAAAATATTATTTACATTAAATTGTTCAGAAATTGAACATATGGTGTATATTTATTGAACGATCTTAATAATTTAGTAATAATTTCTCGCAAATTTTCGCTGATAAATTCGCAAATTAACGCAGATGATTGAAAATGATATATCTTATGATATCAGGGGTGCAGCATTTAAGGTATACAACGAAATTGGCCCAGGCCTTTTAGAATCTGTATATGAAAAAGCATTAGCTTTTGAATTAACGGAATTAGGTTACGTGATACGAACCCAGATAGGTATTCCTATGAAATACAGAGAAATTGATTTCGATATAGGTTTTCGCCTTGACATTCTTGTTAATGATCTGGTAATTGTTGAGATAAAATCAGTTGATACATTATTAGATATCCATCATAAACAATTATTGACTTATTTAAGACTTACCAATAAAAAATTGGGTCTCTTAATCAACTTTAATGCTCCAACATTGAAAAACTCAATAATAAGAATTGTAAATAATTTATAAAATTAGCGAAAAATCTGAGTAAATCTGCGAGAAATTCGCGAGACTCTGCAAGAATGCATTGAATATGAAAAAAGCTAAAATACTCATTGCCGACGATAACAGCCAGATTCTCGAATCGCTCAGGCTGCTTTTAAAGAATGAATTTGAGTTTATTGAAACGATCAGAAATCCAAACCTTATTCCTGAAAAACTTAGAAAAAGCGATTTCGACATTATATTGCTCGATATGAACTTTGCCGCCGGAAGGACAACGGGTAATGAAGGCATTTTCTGGCTGAATGAGATACTGAAAACCGATCCCTTTGCAGTGGTCATACTCATCACTGCCTTTGGGGATATTGAACTTGCAGTGAGGGGAATTAAAGAAGGGGCCACAGATTTTATATGTAAGCCCTGGGATACCGAAAAACTTTTGACCACACTTAATACAGCTTACCAGTTGAGAAAATCGAAGACTGAACTGAACCGGTTTAAATCTGCACAGAAACAACTTAACGCAGATACTGAAAAAAATATCTTTTTCGGAAACTCACAGGCTATTCAAAAAATTTATCAAACACTTGATAAAGTTGCATGCACAGACGCCAATGTACTGATACTGGGCGAAAACGGAACCGGTAAAGAAATGATAGCAAGGGAAATACATAACAAATCGCCCCGTGCAGACAGGCTGTTCCTGGGTGTAGACCTCGGCGCAATTTCTGAATCGTTATTTGAAAGCGAAATGTTCGGCCATGTTAAAGGCGCCTTTACCGATGCGAAAGAAGACAGGGCCGGAAGGTTTGAGGCAGCATCCGGAGGAACGCTTTTTCTTGACGAAATAGGCAATCTGTCGCTGTCTTTGCAGTCAAAATTGCTAACAGCGCTGCAAACGAGAAAAATTACCAGGATAGGCTCGCACAAAACTACCGATGTAGATTTCAGGCTTATCTGTGCAACAAACAGAAATCTTACGGAAATGGTCCATGAAGGCCTGTTTCGCGAGGATTTGTATTACAGGGTTAATACAATCTGTATTGATTTGCCCCCTTTACGAGAAAGAAAAGAAGACATCAGCGGGTTTGCCGGTTTCTTTCTGAAACATTTTGCATGTAAATACAATAAATATAACATCGGCATATCCGAATCGGGATACAACGCGCTCAAAGCGTATACCTGGCCGGGGAATATCAGGGAACTCAAGCATACCATTGAAAAAGCAGTAATTCTGGCTGGCACAGGCACACTTGAAGCCGAAGATTTCTATTTGTCACCCCATGCGGGGCAAAAAGAAAAAATATATTCATCTCACAGACTTGAAGATATTGAAGCAAGGGCCATATCTGAAGCATTGCGGGTTTGCGGCGGAAATATGTCGAAAGCGGCTCAAATGCTTGATATATCACGCACCACATTATATTCGAAAATCGAAAAATACAAACTATAATAAACCAGTCAGATCATGCAAAAAGTAACCCTTATTACAGGAGGCACCTCGGGGATCGGAAAAGCAATGTCTGAGGCACTTGCCAGTGAAGAATATCTCGTATATGCAACAGGCCGCAACATTCCGACTGCATCAGATATAAAAAATTTACACTACCGCTATCTTGATGTCAGAAATAACGATTCGGTTATCGGCGCGGTAAAAGGCATTACCGATCAGCATGGGCAAATTGATATTCTTATCAACAATGCCGGACTGGGTTTTGCAGGCCCCCTTGAAGAAACACCTTTCGAGGATATTTACAATCTTTTCGAGACCAATTATTTCGGGACAATCCGGACCACCAGGCACGTAATTCCGTTTATGAGGCAAAAGGGCAGCGGATTAATTGTAAATATCAGTTCTATTGCCGGAAGGGTCGGCCTGCCGTTTCAAAGTATTTATTCTTCCAGTAAATTTGCCATCGAAAGTCTTACCGAGTCACTGCGCATCGAACTGAAACCCTTTGGGATAAATGTCTGCATGATAGAACCGGGTGATTACAACACCAACGTGAATAAAAACCGCGGTAGGGCTTTCTCTTCAAATGATTCACCCTATTTCAAACGGCTCAAAGGCTTATTCGACCTGCTTGAAAAAAACATCAACGGCGGCAGCAATCCTGAAAAAATGGGCCGACTGGTAATTAAAATTGCATCAGCACGGTCGCCAAAGCTGAGGTACACATCGGGAAGATTTTTTGAAAGAATTACACCTGCTGCCAAAAGTATTCTTCCCGACAGGCTTTTCGAATGGATACTTACACGCTTTTACAGGTTATAAAAAACAAAAAAACATCAGACTATGTTTGCAAACCGATTTGCCATCATCGTGTTCGTCAGGGTTGTTATTATCTCGGTCACAAGCCTTGCATTTATTACTGTTTTTACTCAATCGGAAAAACCGGCCACAACACTTTTTTTATTCCTTATGCTTGTTTATTTCACCGGAAGCCTCATCTGGTACGTCAACCGAACAAACCGGGAACTTGCCAATTTTCTTATCAGCATCAAAGAAAACGATACATCGGTGGCATTCAGTGAAGATAAGCTCGAGCGTATGTTTAAAGGCCTCACCCATGCTTTGCGGGAGGTAAAAGCTCATTTTCAGAAAAAAAACATCGAAAACGAAGCCCGGCAACAGTTTCTCAGGACCATCGTTGATCAGGTTGGTACCGGATTGATCTGTTTTGACAGTAAAGGAAAAATAGAGCTATTCAACCGCGAGGCCGGGATATTATTGACGACCACAGTAAGTTCGGATATTCAAAAACTGAACAGCACTTCTTATAAAATGGGTGATAAATTTAAAGAGATGAAACCCGGCGAACAGCTTTTATTAAGAATTCCGGGTAAAACAGGAGACGTGCAGGTAGCTGTAAAGGCAGCAGGGATTGCCGTGCAGGACAAAAGATATACAATCCTTAGTTTGCAGAATGTATACGAGGTTATGGAAGATACCGAGATTGAATCGTGGAAAAAACTCATCAGGGTTTTTGCACATGAAATAATGAATTCAATTACCCCCATAATCACACTTACAACAGCAATGAAGAGACGTTTCATTAAGGAAGGAAAAATTAAAATACCAGGTGAAATTACTCCTGCAGACCTTGAAGATATTGCAGAATCAACCGAAATCATTGAAGAACGAAGCCACGGGCTGATCAGCTTTGTCGAAAGATATAAAAGCCTTACAAAGCTTGTTGAAGCTAAAATGTCTTCTTTCCCGGTAACAGAACTTTTTCAGAAACTCGAAAGACTTTTTGACAGCAAATTTGCATTACTATCGGTAAATTTCAGGTCAGTGACCACCCCGGACAACCTGAAGATAGTTGCAGACAGGTTATTACTGGAACAGGTGCTGATAAACCTGGTCAATAACTCACTTGATGCCTTAAAAGACACAAAGGACAGAAAGATTTTCATCGAAGCCTTTAAAACCGGTACTAAAAACCTTATCAAAATAACCGACAACGGTTGCGGTATACCTGGAGATATCAAAGAAAACATTTTCATGCCTTTTTTTTCGGGCAAAGAAGGAGGATCAGGCATTGGACTGAGCATTTCCAGGCAGATCGTCAGGTTGCACAAAGGGAAACTATACGGCAGTAGTATTAAGGGCAAGGAAACCGTTTTTACAATTGAACTGCCGGATTTAAGGTGAAAACAGATTTTCAGCCTTTCTGCTTTTTCACATAATAAGCCACTTTTTCCATAGAGGTAATCATATCATAGTATTCATGGTGAATGCCGGGCGGCAGGTTTAAGGTTACGCTGGTAAAGTTAAGGATACCTTTAATACCCGCCGAAACAAGCATTTTTGCAGTATCGCCGGCTACCCCCGGCGGAACGGTAAGAATAGCTATGGAAATATTCTTGGCAATAACAATTTCACGAAGCCGGTCCATGTGGTAGCATTGAATACCCGAAATCTCAGACCCTATTTTTTTCGGGTCAATATCAAATGCAGCAACGAGATTTAACTGGGGCCGTTTACCTGCAAAGTATGCAGTCACAGCCTTGCCCAGGTTCCCCCACCCTACAACGGCCACATTATACGGGTCTTTCGGGTCAATAATCTTCCCGATCACTTTTATCAGCTCTTTGATGTTATATCCTTTGCGGTGCGGGCTCGTAAACGCAATAAACATAATATCGCGCCTTACCTGCACAGCGGTAATGTTATGAAGATTGGCAAGCTCATGCGAATAGATGTGATTTTTACCCTCATCGAGTAATTTTAAGAGGGTGCGGCGATATTCACTCAGCCGTTCTACGGTTTTTTCCGGAAGAATTCGGTTTGGCATTCAGATTTATATTCGTTCGGTTTAAAAATACAAATTTTTTGAAAAATAATGTTTATTATCTTTACTTTGAAATAAAATCAT
>JAFGPL010000250.1 GCA_016936215.1 Bacteroidales bacterium | reverse complement strand
TTATCGGTAGAATATTGAAATTCAGGCAGAAAGATATTCCATTTTCTTTTATCCCCTTCTTTTAAAAGTGCATTTCTCAAACCCGAATTGGCAGAAACGCCCCCGGCAACCGCTATATCCCTGATACCCGTTTTTTTTGATGCTGCAATAACTTTATCCAAAAGTATTTCTACAATCACATGCTGAAGCGAAGCACATATATCATAGAGGTTTTTATCAATAAACTGTTTATCTTCGTTCAGGCGGTCGCGCAGAAAATAGAGGAATGATGTTTTCAGCCCGCTGAAGCTAAAGTCAAGTTCTTTGATACGCGGCTTGCTGAATTTAAAGGCATTTGCATTACCCAAGACAGCATATTTGTCAATCAGGGGGCCGCCGGGATAAGGCAATCCCATTACTTTGGCACATTTGTCAAAAGCCTCGCCTGCAGCATCGTCAATAGTCTGACCGATAATTTGCATGTCGAGGTAGTCTTTAACGATGATTAGCTGGGTGTGGCCGCCTGAGACAAGAAGACATAAAAAAGGAAATTGTGGCAGGATTTTTGCTTCATGCTTCTTCTGAAGAAATAGTGCCAGCACATGTGCCTGAAGATGATTTACCTCGATGACGGGAATATTGGCGGCAATGGCAAAACCTTTGGCAAAAGAGGTGCCAACGAGCAACGAACCCATGAGCCCCGGACCGCGTGTAAAAGCGACAGCGCTTATAGACGATTTATCACAGCCGGCCTCTTTGAGCGCCCTGTCAACTACGGGGATGATGTTCTGCTGATGTGCCCGCGAAGCCAGCTCAGGTACCACACCGCCATATTGCCGGTGCACTTCCTGGTTGGCAATGCGGCTGCTGAGGATATAACCGTCTTCGACTACAGCTGCTGCTGTATCATCACATGAAGATTCTATACCTAAAATTTTAATACTCATGTGTATATATTTAAACTTTTTTTAGTTTTTTTACGTTCTCAAATTAAAACTGCAAAGTTATCAAAAAGAGCCTTAAAATATTCGCGATTGTGCTTTTATGCATCTCGGCCCTGCCGCTCACTGCATTTATTGCATTGCAGAGCAACTATGTACAGACATACGTGGCCAGGCATACCCTTGATTTCCTGTCAGAAAATATTGACACGAAATTTTCGGTAAGCAAAATTGCCATCACCTTTTTTAACCGGGTGGAGATTAACGAACTATATATCGAAGACCTCACGGGAGATACATTGCTGTATTCTGAAAAACTTACCGCGGCGATAGCCCGGCCCCGGTTTAAACAAAAAAACCTAAGGGTGCAGCGCGTAATCCTCGACCATTCTTTTATCAACTTTTATATTGACTCCGCAAAAAATATCAACATTAAATTGCTGCTTGACAAGTTCATCAAAAAGGGCAGCGGGGATAAAGAAAAATGGGACCTCGAAATTAAAAACATACGCATTAACGATAGCCGGTTTAACCTTGCGAACTATTATAACACTGAAAAAGAACACGGGATAAATTTCAGTGACCTTCAATTGACTGATTTGAATATTGATGTAAGAAGGTTTAAACCAAAAGGAGACACGCTCGACTTTATAATAAGGAAACTTGGTTTCACCGAACAAAGCGGTTTTATCCTTACCGATTTTAATGCACGCACCAGCATTTGCAAGAACCATATGCTTTTTGACGACCTGAAGTTTTATACCCCCTTCTCTTCGTTTGAAGGCAGCTGTGTACACCTGAGGTATAACCACTATAACAATTTTAAAATCACCACGCTGTATTCGGATGTTCACCTGAATGTGCTCGCGCAAAACTCAAGTCTTAATTTTCACGACCTTGCCTTTTTTGCTCCCTTTTTCCGCGGTTCATACCAGTCGGTAATCGTATCGGGTGAGTTTGACGGCACTATTGACAATATCTCGGGCAGGGATGTAAATATTAAGTTCGGCAAGTATTCCAGCCTGGAAGGATACTTTGACCTTGACGGCCTGCCCGACATTAACGGGACCTTTATTTATGCAAAGTTCAAAAAACTGCAGTCGAGGATTTCAGATCTTAAAGAGCTAACGCTTCCGGGGGACAGGCATTTAAACCTCCCCGACCAGTTCGAGAAATTGGGGACTTTTAGTTACTCCGGCCAGTTTACGGGATTTATCAACGATTTTGTAGCATACGGTACCCTGAAATCTGAGATGGGGTTGATAAAAACAGATGTTTTGCTAAAACCAGATGCTGACAGGTCGTTGGTATTTAATGGCAAAGTGCAGACCGAAAATTTTAAGCTTGGCAAATTGCTCGATAACGAAAAAAACATTGGTGAAATATCTTTCCATGTAAACACCGACGGCCACCTTGAGTCGGGCAAATCATTTTCGGCAAAAACCGACGGGGAGGTGCAATACCTCGAACTGAAACAATATGTTTACAGAAACATCAAGCTCTCGGGACTTTTCCAGGATAAAAAATTCAATGGTGAGGTATTTGTCAAAGACCCCAATATCGTTTTTGACTTTCATGGCGATCTTGATTTTGCAAGCGATACCCCCCGATACGATTTTGTAGCTTCGGTAATGCGTGCCAACTTATACGCCCTTAACCTCGACCATTCAGACCCTACGCAGGAGATATCATTCGACATTGAGGCAAATGCCGAAGGCGATTCACTGAACAATTTCAATGGTAACATTAAGCTTGTAAATGCACTCTTTTCAAAAAAAGACAAACAGATACAGGTGTACGACCTTTACGCATCGGTATACAACAATCATCGTTCCAACTCCTTAATTATCCGGTCTGACTTTCTTGATCTGGATGTCTCGGGCAGGTACCGTCTCGACAAAATAGGCAACTCACTTACAAAGTTTGTCCATTCTTACCTGCCTTCCCTTATTGATTCGGGTAAAATAGTAACTGAAGATTTAAAAAACAGTTTTCAGTTTAAGGCAACATTTAAAAACACCAAACCGGTATTCGATTATTTTCTTCCCGACTATTTTGTTGAGGAAAACAGTGCCTTTCAGGGTATCTTCGAACCTGATTCAAACTACTTTTATCTATTTGGCCACTCCCCTCTTTTAAGGGTCAAATCAAATACCTGGAACAACATGAATATCATTGCAGAATCTGATCAGCATGCTATGAACATCACCACCGGCTCCGAAAGCCTGGAAATTGGCAACACGATTGCCCTTGAAAATTTCACCATCTATTCAGATGCCGGTTCAGACACCCTGGGTTTAACCCTGAGATGGAATAACTGGGATTCGGCATTATACCGCGGTGAAATAAAGACAGATATCTGTTTTGAAAAAGTGGAAGGTCTCTCATTTCCTGCAATATTGTTAGACCTGAAGCCGACCAGGATAATTACCTATGATACCCTCTGGAACATAAGCGAAAGTGATATCCGTATACAGAAACGCAGGATAGAAATAGACAACCTGACAATCAATCATAACAACCAGTCTTTCAGGGTTTACGGCATTGTATCCGAAAGCCCCTTTGATAAGATAAACGTCGAATTCAATAATTTCAACCTCGATAACCTGAATGTTTTTACACAGTCTGAAGGTTTTAATATTATGGGTGTTCTTAATGGCACTGCGAATATTTCGGGAATTTTTGCCAACCCGGTATTTTATTCCGAACTCGATGTTGATTCGCTCAGTATCAATAACGAGCTGCTTGGCTATACCCAAATACATTCAAAATGGAACAACCTTGAAAAATCTATAGAAATTGATGCCTTTGCCAAAAGAGGCAACCTGAAGACATTTACCATGCAGGGGGATTATTTTCCCGGCGACCAGGGGAAATTCGATTTTGATATTGAACTGAATAAGCTACGGCTCGATCTTTTCAACCCCTATATTAAAGGCCTGGCCAATAACCTTAAAGGTATGGTATCGGGAGAAATGGTGCTGGCCGGGAGTATGAAAAAACCGGTGATTTCGGGCGAGATGCTTTTCCAAAAGGCATCATTTACTGTTAATTACCTTAAAACGAGATACAATTTCACCAATAAAATTGTGATTGACAACAACAATATCCTCATCAACGACATGCTTGTTTTTGACCAGTACGGCAATACCTCGAAAATTAACGGCACGGTCACCAGCAATTACCTCAGAAACTTCAGGTTTAACCTGAACATCAATGCCAGAAACTTTGAGTTTATGAACACCACGGCATCTGATAATTCACAGTTTTATGGCGCTGCTTTTGCTTCTGGTCTTGTAATCATAAGGGGTACGCCGAAAAATATCACCATGGATATAAATGCTAAGACCGAGAAAAACACCAAAATTTTCATCCCTCTTTCCAATCCAGA
>JAFGPL010000249.1 GCA_016936215.1 Bacteroidales bacterium | reverse complement strand
GCGGGTTAACCCCGATTTACAAATACTCAATTTTGGGGTTTTTAAATAGCCAAAATTGATAGTATTTGTTAATCGTTTGAAAATTCCGTGAATTTTCCGGGTTAAATAAATTAGGATACGTGTGATTTGAAATACACTTGCTTTCAATCGCTTATGACTGTATATATTTCACAGAATTTAGAATAAAAATCAAATTATTTTGGGGTTTACCCCCATGAAAATAGCCCTTATCATAGCGAACACTGGAATAATCTCTAATCTGCCGGCCCACATCTGGAAAATATAAACAAGTTCGAGTACCGGCGACATTGACGGATCTGTAATTCCGGTTGACAAACCAACTGTGGCTTGTGCAGATGTTGATTCAAAAAGTGCATCGGCAATACTGTAATCACTACCTGTACAAAAAGTTGTAATTACAGACGAACCTAAAATCAACAGGAAAAACATAATGGCCATTGAAGCGGCTTTTGTGAATTCTTCGTACATTTCTTCCGGTAATAATGATTTGCCATTAAACCTGATACTTTTCACGGTGTGTTCAGATAAAAATGTTTTATTTATCTGCCATCTCAGACCTTTTTTTATGATCAAGGCCCGGATAATTTTTATTCCTCCTACAGTGGCGCCTGAAGCACCACCGATAAACATACCGGCAGAAACAATGAATAAAATAGAAATCCAATCCCAATTTCCAATGTTTGATGTTTGCCATCCGGTAGTAGACATTGCACTGATAAACTGAAAAACTCCCTCACGAACTGGATTCGGAACAATTTCTGCCCGCAATAACAAAAGGGATTGAATCACACATCCCACAACAAAAGCAATGATCAGCGAGCGGGTCTGGATATCTTTCCATATCTCACTAATCTTTTGTTCAAAAATTACTTTATAATAAAAAGGAATTGAAAATGAACCAAGGATCATAGGCAATAAAAGAAGCATATCCATTTTGACTGAATTATACCCTGCAATACTATCGTCAAGTGTGCTGAATCCACCGGTAGATTGTCCAGCCATTGCATGGTTTATCGCATCAAAGATGTTATCTTTTAACGGATAATCCGGAAGAATCAGTAAAGTTCCAACAAACAAATAAAAAACTGAGAATAAAGTTATCAAAAGGTATACTTTCCAAATAGCCCTTGCTGTTTCTATTACCCTGGGCCTAAGCTTTAAACCGTTTGATTCTGATCCGTATAATAAAATTGCACTTTTGCCAGATGTCTGTTTAAAAACAGCCAGTACCATAACAATAAATCCTGCTCCTCCAATCCATTGTATAAATGAACGATAAAACAATACTCCCTTGCCAACTGATGGCTCGTGAACTGCCATTGTAAGCCCTGTTGTCGTAAAACCACTCATACTCTCAAAAAAGCAGTGAAGCGGACTTCTAAAGAATACTAAGCTTGATTCGGAATAAGCAGCATTTACAGGGATAAACTGGTTCATAACATCCTGAGGAGTAATAATGGCAATAAAAAAAAACGGAAGGCTTCCGAGCAGGGTTAAGCAAAGCCATCCTGACGCTGCAATAATCAGCGATTGATTATAATGTGGTTCATCAGCATCTGTGAATAGTGTACTTAATAGAATTCCGGTTGTTGAGATTAATATCGAGGAAAATAAAAAACCTACAGATGAATACCATTCATGATATAACATGGACACCATGCAAGGTATAATTTCCAGTATACCCAGCAAGGTTAATATACTCCCGTTTTGCTTTAAAACAACCTTTAACGTATTGCTGACCATTTTTTATGCCACTTTTTGATTTAGCGCAGGCAAGTGAACAAAAGCAACTCTGCGTTATAATATTATTGTATAAAGTTGGCATGGATTCTATATTAATTTTATAAGAAAAGTATGTTGGCTGATAAAAATTTTGTAAAGGTGAAATAGAAATTTTTCTTTACTTTAAAGATTCATTAGCCAGTATTGGTTTACCAAAATAATAGGCTTATAAACTATCACCGTATAAAATTGTACAATGGCAAATCACTCCCCAAACCTGTAACCAATACCGGATTCGGTAATTAACAGCGACGGTTTTGACGGATTATCCTCAATTTTCTTTCTTAATTGTGCCACAAATACCCGGAGGTATTGGGTCTGTTCAATATAACCATATCCCCATACTTCTTTGAGTATGAACTGGTGCGTAAGTACGCGGCCCTGGTTGCGTGCCAGCAGGTTAAGCAATGAAAATTCGGTAGAGGTAAGCTTTAAAATTTCTTTATTCTTTTTTACAATATGATTCACGGTATCAATATTCAAATTCCCGAAATCAAGTACAGGAATATCATTTTTATCTTCCCCTGCCCTTATGGCGGCCCTCATACGGGCAAGCAATTCCCCGCTTCTGAAGGGTTTTGTAAGATAATCGTTGGCGCCGTTATCAAGCGCTTTGATGATATCTTCCTCAGAATTTCTTACAGACAAAATGATTATTGGTTTATTGTACCATTCCCGCAGTTTTTTTAACACGTTCATTCCATCTGTATCAGGCAACCCCAGGTCGAGAAGGATTAAAGACGGATGGTAAGTGGCAGCATCTATCAATCCTTCTTTGCCATTCGATGAATGAACAACATTATATCCGCTGGCAGTAAGCGTAATTTCAAGCAAACGGCGAATTTGCAATTCATCGTCAATAATCAATATGTTTTCATTTTCATTCATCTGTCATTGTCAGGTTTATAATCCCGGGATTTTCGGAAGGGATCGTTATGGTAAACCTCGACCCTGTTGGGCTAATGTTTTCAACCCTTACCCATCCTTTATGGGCTTCTACGAAACCCTTTACAATGGAAAGCCCCAATCCCAGTCCGCCCGGTTTATGGTTCTTGGTTTTGTAAAATTTCTCAAATACCAATTTCAGCGATTCCTCAGGAAAACCTTCCCCCTGATCGGTGAGTTGTATAACCAGGGTTGAATTTTCGTGTAAAACCGATAATTCAATAAGTGATGCCGCGGGGGCATACTGTGTTGAATTGAACAGCAGGTTGTAAAGCACCTGTTCCATAAGTCCAAAATCTATTTTTACGAGCGGCAGGTTTTCGGGGACTGATACCGATATATTAAATGGCTTCAGTTCATTCTTCAGGCTTTCAAGAACTTTGTTTACCAGGTCGTTAATATCATACCAGTCAAGCCTTATTGTCAGCCGGCCGCTTTCGAGACGGGATATGTTCAGTAGGTTTTCGATCAGACGGTTAAGCCTCAGCGATGCGGTAAATATTTCGTGGTACAATGCCGATTGCACATTAACCGGGTGTTGTGAATTAAGAAGAGAATCTGAAGCCCCCATTACGGTGGCGACCGGAATCCTCAGTTCGTGCGAAATAGAATTAAACAATGTTTTATAAAGCCTATCCGATTCGTCAAGAATGCGAGCTTTTTGCGCAAGTTCCCCAAGAAATTCCCTTTCGAGTGCATTGGATACCTGGGCAAGAAATGTATCCCAAAAAAGCTGTTTATCTTTTGTAAATGGCTGTACAGATTTGATTGCGACGACACCAGGTATAATTTTAGCTCCAGGAAGCGGATAGAAGGTGTATTCACTTACCGGAAAATTACCGGTAAATGCCCCGGCTTTCCTTTTGTTTTTAAAAACCCATTCTGCCACGCTGTATTCATCATGGGTAAGTTTTCTTTCTTTTTGCAACCTACCCGAGAAAGAGAGCATGTTGTTCCCATCCTGCAAAATGAAAAGAGGGATTACGGAAAAATGGTTGTTGATTTCTTTGATTGCCACCGATAAAACTTCATCTATACCGCCTGCTTTGGATAACTCTTTTGTAAGCTGAAAAAGTGCATTGGTACGTTCCTCCCTTTCACGTACAAACCTTTCCTGCTTTCGTATCCTGGTAGTCAAAACCCCGTTTAGCAAAACAATACAGAAGAAAACCCCGAATAAAAGGATATCTTCCACTTTGTCTATATGAAATGTAAATTGGGGTGGGATAAAAAAATAGTTCCATACGAGTGCGCTCAGTGTTGAAGCGAGCAATACCGGGCCTGTCCCCATGAACATAGCCATGATGGATACCACGAACAACAGGATGAAGGATACAACATGGTAATTTTCTGTATTTGAAAGAGGTTTGCACATCAATACCGTCATCCCGATAATCAATACAGATACTATGTACGGGGCTATTCCCGAACCTGATCCCGCAGAAAATACTTTTTTTATGGTAAATTTTTCACCCATTCAGAATGAAAATAAAACATAATTCTAAAGTTCAGAAAATTATTTTGTCCAGAAGCTTTTTGAAAACAAAATAATCACAGTATATATCTCAAGCCGGCCCAAAAGCATCAGAAAAGAAAGTATAACTTTACCGGTATCGGGTAAATGGGCAAAGTTTGAAACAGGCCCTACCGTCCCGATTCCCGGGCCAATGCCAGCCATACATGTGGCGACAGAACCACAGGCAGTTTTTATATCAATTCCGGTTACCTTCAATGCAAAACTACCTATAAGAAATATGAAAAAGTATGTCCCAATAAATGTAAGTATTGAATAATTGGTTGCTTCATCAATTTGATTATCATTCAGTTTTACAGACAATACAGCGTTACGCGAAAGTAATTGCCGAAAATACCTGCTTAAATTCTTTAACAATACCAAATGTCTTGCCATTTTAATCCCCCCGGCTGTTGACCCGGTGCTACCCCCAAGGAACATCGCTAAAAAAATTATGATCCAGGCATATTCAGGCCAGAGCAGATAATCGGTTGTGGCAAAACCCGTGCAGGTAATTATGGATATTACCTGGAAAAAAGCTTCCCTGAAAGAAGGTTCCAAAGGCTTATGCATCTTAAAAAACAAAGAAAATGTAATAATAATGCCAATCATAATAACTACAGAAAGATAAAACTTCAATTCTTCATTTTCTTTTACCTTTTTAAAATCGCGTTTCAATATATTGTAATGGACAACAAAACTGGTGCCGGCCAACAACATGAAAATCATTATTACATACTGTATATAAGGGGAATAAGCCGCGATGCTTGTATTCCTGGGTGAAAAACCCCCTGTCGCAATGGTGCCAAATGCATGGCACATACTTTCGAACAGGCTCATTTTCCCAGCCAAAAGCAAGATAACTTCGGCAAATGTCAATAAGAAATAAATAAACAAAAGACGGTAGCCTACCGATTTTATCCTCGGTTGTATCTTTTCCTGCATCGAAGATTCAGAAGTAAACAACTGGTATCCGCCGATATGAAAAGCAGGCATGACAACAATTACCAGTACGATGATACCTATTCCTCCTATCCAGTGGGTGAGGCTTCTCCAGAATAGAATTGATTTTGGCAATATTTCAATATCTGTGAGTATAGAAGAACCGGTAGTAGTAAAACCCGATACCGACTCAAACAAAGCATTGATAAAGTTTGGGATTGATGCTGAAATAATATAAGGCATACACCCGATTAAACAAATGATAATCCATGAAACAGTTACCGTTAGATAGGCATCTTTTTTTTGAACTTTTTCTTCATCATATTTGTTCTTAGTATAATAAAACAAGGTTATACCGAAAAAAAAAGCCAGCAGGGCAGGAAAAATAAACGGCCATAAGTTTTCTGAATAATAAAGGGCAATCCCGGCATTAATAATTAATGATGCCGCGATGATCAATAAGTTTCTCGATAAAACTTTAAAAACTATCCTGAAATTAATTATTTCATTCATCTTCTATTACAAAGGCCCTATTTACTATGTTATCTGCAATGAAGGCGCAAATGTACCTTTGATTTTATAAAGATTTTATAAAGATTTTTGAGGTAACTGTTTTGTGTTAAAATTTAATTGGTTATTTTTCAGAGCGATATAAATAATAGATAATATGGAGCATACAAACTGGACAACCGATAACCTGCCTTTACTGCAAGGCAAGGTAATATTAATAACCGGCGCTAACAGCGGGCTTGGTCTAGAAGCTGCAAAGGAGCTTTCTAAACAAGGCGCTGAGGTAGTTATGGCGGTGCGCAATGCTGAAAAGGGTAAGGCAGCATTGGCTAAAATCACCGGTGATTACCCCGATGCAAAAGTCGGGCTGATGCATCTCGATCTTTCCAACCTTGAATCGGTTGAAACCTTTTCAAATGAATTTCACACAAAATATTCTAAACTTGATATTCTTATGAATAATGCAGGAGTGATGTGGCCTGCTCAGAGAGAATTGACAAAACAGGGTTTTGAAACCCAGTTCGGTATTAACCACCTTGGTCATTTTGCACTCACCGGCCTGTTACTTGATTTGTTAAAAGCAACACCCCAATCACGCGTAGTTACGCAAAGCAGTATTGCACACCGAAGGCTGGCCGACATTTATCTTAAAGACCTTCATTTTGAAAAAAAATATAACAGGTTCAAAGCATACGGGCAGAGTAAACTGGCAAACCTGCTTTTTACCTATGAACTCGACCGCAGGTTTAAAGAAAACAAAATAAACAGCATAGGTGTTGCAGCCCATCCGGGTGTTACAAAAACCGATCTGTTCAGGTCGAGTGGTAAGCTGATCACTTTTTTTACCAACCTTATTGCCCAG
>JAFGPL010000023.1 GCA_016936215.1 Bacteroidales bacterium | reverse complement strand
TGCCGGTCAAAGATCAGCCGTTCACCTTTTTGTTCCTCGTGGAATATGCCCTTTTCGTACACAAGATTGCCATTCACAAATGTGTGGGTTATTTTTGACCTGAAAGTTTTTCCTTCAAATGGTGACCATTTGCATTTATACAGGAGATTTTCCCTGCTCACCGTCCATGGATCGTCAGGATCGACCAGCACCAGGTCGGCAAAACTGCCTTCACGAATGAATCCCCTTTTGCTTATGTTGAACATGATTGCCGGAGCGTGGCACATTTTGTCCACGATCATTTCAAGAGTGATCATGTGCTGATGATAAAATTCCAGCATGGTTATCAGGGAATGTTGTACGAGAGGACCTCCGGAGGGTGCTTTAAAATAGGTCTGTTGTTTTTCTTCAAGGGTATGCGGGGCGTGGTCCGTTGCAATGTTGTCAATTTTACCTTGCAGGAGTCCTTCCCAAAGTGCTTCACGATCAGTTTCGGTCTTTATGGCGGGATTCCATTTGATAAGATTTCCGTACCTTTCATAATCTTTATCATTGAATACCAGGTGATGTATACAAACTTCAGCGGTAATTTTTTTGGATGACAGAGGTTTGGTCGCGTTCAGCAGTTGAAGCTCTTTGGCTGTTGACAGATGAAGGATGTGCAGGCGACTGTTGTATTCTTCAGCAAGTTCTACTGCAAGCCGGGTTGACCGGTAGCAGGCTTCGGTATTTCTGATCTCAGGGTGCATCTTTACCGGCACAAACTCCCCGAAATGTTTTCGGGCCTTGATGGTATTTTTTTGTATGGTTTTTTCATCCTCACTGTGTATTGCTATCAGCAACTCCGACCGGGCAAAAATATCGCGGAGGACCGAAGGATTGTCAACCAGCATATTGCCTGTTGATGATCCCATAAATACTTTTATGCCGCATACGGTAACAGGATCGGTACAGAGAAGTTCGTTAAGGTTATCGTTGGTTGCACCAAAATAAAAGGAATAATTGATAAGGGATGATCCGGCTGCCATCCGGTATTTTTCTTCAAGCAGAATCTGTGAGGTCGTTTGCGGAATTGTGTTGGGCATATCCATGAAAGAAGTTATACCACCGGCGGCCGCGGCTTTTGATTCGGTATAAATATCACCTTTATGTGTTAAACCGGGTTGGCGAAAATGAACCTGATCATCAATAACACCGGGCAGAAGAAATTTACCCGTTGCATCAATAACCTTTTCAGCTTTTGGGAGCAATGGTGGTGCTCCCGGAAGGATCTTATCAATCCGTTTGTTTTTTATCAGTATGCTTCCTGTATATTTCTCACCTTCATTTACAATGGTGGCATTCTTGATAAGTACTCCGCTCATGAACCGGATTTTTTTTTGTAACCATGAAAGATACTGCGCAATTTCATGATCAGGACGCCCCAGACAGCTTCGTTGAATATACCTCCCGACATTTTTGAAGTGCCTTCCTTGCGGTCGGTAAATACAATGGGTACTTCTTCAATATGGAATCCCAGCTTCCAGGCTATAAATTTCATTTCAATCTGGAATGCATATCCTTTAAAATTGATTTTCTCTAAGTCCATTGATTCCAGGACATATCTCCTGTAACATTTGAATCCTGCTGTTGTATCGTATATTTTCATGCCTGTAACAAGCCTGACGTAAACTGATGCAAAATAGGACATCAGAACACGGCCGATCGGCCAGTTAATTACATTAACACCAGATTTATAACGTGATCCGATTACCATATCGGCTCCATTCAGGCATGTATGATACAACAATACCAGATCCTCAGGATTGTGTGAGAAGTCAGCATCCATTTCAAAGATATAATCATATTTTCTGTCGATTGCCCAGTTAAATCCAAGAATGTATGCCGTCCCGAGTCCCTGCTTGCCCTCCCTTTCCAGCATGAAAAGCTGATCCGGATAAGTTTTTTGCAGGGATCTGACCACACCTGAGGTTCCGTCCGGGGATCCGTCGTCGACAATCAGAATATCAAATTTTTCAGGAAGCGAAAAGATTTCCGGGATCAACTTCTCGATATTTTCCTTTTCATTATAGGTAGGTATTATTACAAGGGCCTTTCCCACAATTTGTTATTTAAAACATGTACGAAGATATTATTTTATTTGGCATAAAAAAATATCATCGAAAACTGAAAAATTGTTTTTGGATATGAAAAATGTTTATAGTTTTGCAAGCTCGAAATTTCCGGAGGTTCTTTTAAAAAATTTGGAAACATGAGGCGGACAGAAAAATATGAATTATTTTGTAAAATTGAAAATAATTTTGTATCTTTGCAGCCGCTTTAAAAACCTGATTTTTCCATTCAGGTTTGATTCCTGAAAAAGCAGTTCTTATAAAGATTTTTAAACAAAAAGGTGGCAGGATTCGCTAATCTTTAGTAATTTTGTCATCCCAAAAGTATTGTTCTTTGAAAAATTGAAGAGACGAAGAAGGTAAGGAAAGAGGAAACCTTTAATTTCTTAAGGTGAAGAGTGAATCTTGAGCGAAATTTAACTTTTTATTTACAACGAAGAGTTTGATCCTGGCTCAGGATGAACGCTAGCGGCAGGCTTAACACATGCAAGTCGAGGGGTAACAGGGTAGCAATA
>JAFGPL010000248.1 GCA_016936215.1 Bacteroidales bacterium | reverse complement strand
TCCGGTGTTTACGGGACAAGCTGTGAGAAAAGGTTCTTCATCCCGATGCATCGGGATTCAGAATGACAAGAGAAGTGACTTTTTACACAGCCTTTTATGTTGGAGATAACCTTTACTTCCTGGACATTCAGTATAAATTATTACCTTACTATTTCGAAACAGTAATTTTGATACTGCCTGCATACTTTCCTGCAGTAATTTTACAAATATATAAACCTTCGGGAAGCCTTTTGCCGGATTGATCTACAGACCAGCGAACAAGGTGCTCTCCCGCTGCAAATTCTTTGTTTACAATATTGTAAAGATGCCTGCCGTTAAGGTCATATATATCCAATGAAGTGCGCGATGCAACCGGCAACTCAAATTTTAAAGTGGCTTCATTAATCACCGGATTAGGATAATTATCAAGTGTTAATTTTGTATTGGCATAATTTTCAATTAAATCAGTCGGGTTAGTGGTTTGTTTGGTTGTATAAAATTTCAATCCATCTACCCTGTTGCCCGAATATACTTCAACGGTTTCTACCTCACAAATATTCAATGCAAAGCTGTAATCTCCTGACTTATTCAAAGTCTTGACAAGCAATGAATTTTCACCCTGTTTGATACTGATGGTTTTCTTTTCGCTCAGGAGCATTCCATCGCTATAGGTTCTTGTACCGGAATATGTGTAAACTTTCTGGCCGTTCAGGTAAATAATCATATCATCGTCGGAACCCACCCAGAATTCCGCCTGCTGGTCTTTGGGTGCATAGAAGTAGGTGAATGCATAGGATATTACATTCGATGCACCGCTATAATAGCTCAACAGGTCAATGCGGTCGTCGAAAAAGTAAACCGGTTGTGAAAAACCATTCTCACCGGCAACGGGTTCAAGTGTAGCTTCATTTGCAATCTGTTCAGCGCTCATATCGGTGCTGTTAAAAGTACCCGAGACCAGCCATGTACGATTGCCCTGTCCAAAGAGGCCTTCATTTTCAGTATTATGCTTCACCTTTTTCTTAACCTGGTCAATGGTAGCGCCGACCACTTCGATTTTTTCGGGGTCGTTGGTGCCGAGCCCCACTTTTTCAGATAAAGTGATATGGGCAATGTCGTCTGGATTCATGCAAAACAACCTGGTGCAGACATTGTCCACTGCCACCGGGTCTTTACCAGCCAGAACAGTATTAAACCGCACCTGGTTTTCAGGACTGTATGTTTTGCTTGACTGCAGGCACATTACAGCATCTACCACTACAAAATTAATATCTGCAATGGTACTCAGGTCTACGATCTCCTCGGTAGTCCATCGGCGGTGTCCGACATCATGCACCAGACCGCTTGGATAATATGAAGTCCCCTTCATTTTATTATAGCCGTAATAAGCAGCCGGGGCAATCCCGATCTGGTTTTTCAATGCCGCCGTCATCCCCGTGTTATGAATCTTAAGTACAGGTACAGAAATGAAAACATCAATCTCATTGTGCAGTTTGTGTATGTGATACTTATACCCATGCGGGGCCCCGGTGCCTTTGCTTCCCAGGTCAACTTCAACCAGGTCGCTGTATGTCTGGTTAAGATTAAAAAGGCTGAAATTTATGCCTGAAAGGTAAGGATCGGTCAACAGGTCGCGGTAACCGGAATTGGCCCATACGCTTGTAACGCTGTTAATATCATCGTTGCTTCTTGCAGTACCTTCACCAATTATAATGGTTATATCTCCTTCAGTATGTTCATGAAGTATTTTTATCAGCGCCTTAACAACCCTTACATCTGTATTCTCTCCCTGACCGGAGGGACTGTTACCCCCTACCAGGTTAACTTTCAGCATCACCTTGTTACCTTTGGCTACTACACCATCAAGGCCTCCCTGCAATTCAACAGCTTTTCTCACCATAAGCTCAATCTGCGCATAACCCGGGTCAACTGAACGGCTCACCTGGGTGGTAAGATCAGAATAATCTGACGGCACAACGGCTACTTTGGTATTCGGATAATCCACTGCCTCAAAAGCCGATTCGAACCTGAATGTACCTTCTTCAATAGCTGTGGATTCTGATGTTGACATATCCCAGCAAATGGCTGCAAAGGCTATTGCTGTAATGCTTATCCATGTAATTCTTTTCTTTAAAGTAGCGATCTTGTTCATATTAAGATATGTTTGAAATTGCATAGTTAATAAAAGTTATAGACCAAACCAAGTAAAACGGCTGCCAATATGCCTATACTGACATAAATTACAAAAACTCTGATATTAAAGGCCGCATGCATCAATACCATGTTTGATATTTTTGTTACCGGGCCCGAGATAAAAAATGCCAGCACCGCCCCTTTATTCAATCCCATATAGGCAAGTTCCTGTACCACAGGGATAGCTGCACCGCCGCAGATATAAAATGGCACACCGGCCCCTGCCGAAAGCAAAACAGACAAAAGGTTGTCTTGTCCGAAAACTTTCATAATTAGCGCCGGAGGGGTAAGTATTTTAACTGCAGCAGCAAGGATTAATGCCAGAAAGAAATATTTGCCGATGTATTTTGACATTTTAAACAGTTCTTTGCCAAAACGAAACATGAAACTCCCCTTGTTTTGCGGTATCATAATAGCAGTTACCTGACTTTTATCGTTGATTTTCAAAATAGTATCACTGTTAAGAAACCCTTTCGTCATCAGCCAAAGGGTGGCATATCCGGCCATTATACCAATCAATAATGACGAAATAGCCCTTGCAATAGCCATTTCATATCCGAAAGCCCCGGCAGTGAGCATGAAAAGGTTGGGATCTATTAATGGAGATGACATCAGAAATGCCATTAAAACGGGTAACGGGGTACCCAGGGTAAACAATGCTGCAGACATGGGGATTACCACATAGCTGCCCAAAGGAGAGATAACACCCAGAAAAGCTGCTAAAACAATGGACGAAGACTTGCGTGCCTGGAAAAAACCGGCAACCTGTTTTTTGGTGAGCAGCATTTTAATAAGCGAGGTAATAATTATACCGGATACAAGATATGGCCAGAGTTCATTAAGCAGAAACAGCGCTTCAACCAAAATCTTTCTGGTGTATGTTCCGCTAAAAGTATTAAAGAAGTTTATTGCAAAATCCCTGATAAACCCTGTATTTAAATAACCGAACGTCATAATCATGATGCCGTTTACGAATTTCTGATACAATTAGTTCCGTAAATACAAGAAACAATCCTTATTTTTCTTGAAGAAAAATCAATGATGCATTAAAAGGCTTTGTTTTTCCCGGAATTAACCCTGCTTTTGGCTGCTTTTTTTCAATTCTTTTCCGGCACGTGCTGCAAAATTATTAGCAAATGATCCCAAAACTTCTGCACCGATGCGATATCAACACGTTCATCCGGAGAATGGGCATTGCGAATGGTCGGGCCAAAAGAAATCATGTCAAGATGGGGATATTTTTCAAGGAAAAGGCCGCATTCAAGTCCTGCATGAATTGCTTTCACTTTTGGTTCTACCCCGAAAAGCGATTTATATGATACTGATGCTATCTGCAGGATTTCAGATGCCGGATTGGGTTGCCATCCGGGATAACCGGCTGATTGTTCAACATTAGCTTTACCAAGGTCGAATATACTGCTTACAGTATTGGCAATATTCCGCTTTTCATTATCCACAGAACTGCGCTGACTGGTAGAAATAGAAACTGTATAATGATTGACGAATTTTACTGATGCAAGATTGGTAGAGGTTTCCACAAGGTTTTCAACCTTTCTGCTCATGGCGACCACCCCATGAGGGCAACCATACAGCATGTTAAAGAGCCTGCGCTGGTATTTTCTTTTCAATACATAAAGCGGAAGCGGTACCTCTTTAATCTCAATCTTCAGTCCGGGCTCGTTGTTTTGCATTTCATTTTTAACAGCCAGGTTAAACTGTATGAATTCATCCTTCAACCGCTGACTGTGGTTACGATGAGTAGTAATTATGGCAGTTGATTCGCGTGGTATGGCATTCCTGAGGTTACCGCCTTCAAAGTGTGCAAGCCTGATGGGGACCCGCTTTGAAACACACCATAAAAACCTGTTGAGGATTTTAATAGAATTGCCCCTGTTTTTATTGATATCATCACCCGAATGACCACCTGCAAGGCCGGAAACATCAATTTTAAAAGCCACCGAATTGGAGGGTACAGCCCTTGTTTTGTAATGCATGCTTGCTACCGTGTCCATACCGCCGGCGCAACCGATAAACAATTCTCCTTCATCTTCAGAATCGAGATTTAACAGGATACTACTGTTTATGAAACCCGGTTTAAGGTTAAAAGCACCTTTAAGGCCAAGTTCTTCTTCAACTGTAAACAGGCACTCAAGCGGGCCGTGTTTGGCTTCTTTATCAACCAGAATGGCAAGCTGGCTTGCAATACCTATTCCATTGTCTGCACCCAGCGTAGTGTCTTTGGCTTTTACCCAACCGCCGTCCAATACCGGCTGAATGGCATCGGTATCAAAATTATGCGGGGAATTGCTGTTTTTTTCTGCAACCATATCAACATGGCTTTGCAGGCAAACACTTTTTTTTCCTTCAAAACCTTTAGAGGCAGGTTTTCTTATTATTACATTGCCTACGTCATCTTTTAAGGTTTCAAGATTGTGCAGCCGGCCAAAGTTGACAAGATAATCAACAATCTTCTCTTCTTTGGTGGAGCGACGGGGAATGTTGCATATCTCAGCGAAATAATTCCAGACAGCTTCGGGCTTAAGCCCATTGAGAGGTTCCATTACAAAAATACTTATTTTAAGCGGGCACAAAATTATATCTTTAAATCAATCCGCCAAAGAAAAAAGAGCTGTTTTATCATTTTTTTTCAACTACATTCAATAAAAAGCTAAAAAACCTGCCTTAAATAAAAATTTATACTGGCTGATGCCAATCAAATTGTTTTTTTTATACTTTTATTGAACAGATTTTTAACCTAAACCTTAAAAAATAACCACATAAATCTCAATCTATGTCAGACCTTAACAGTTTCTTTACCGCACCTGTAACATGGTTTTTTA
This sequence comes from Bacteroidales bacterium, assembly GCA_016936215.1. Classification (GTDB taxonomy): domain Bacteria; phylum Bacteroidota; class Bacteroidia; order Bacteroidales; family UBA10428; genus JAFGPL01. The sequence goes on along the minus strand of JAFGPL010000248.1, from coordinate 6,484 downwards.
TCGGACTGGTGCTACTTTTGTTAGAGTTGGTACTACCCGGTTTTGTAATTATATTCTTTGGTGCCGGGGCATGGATCACGGCTGCAGCATGCCTTTTTTTCGATATCGGGATCAACACACAGGTTATCATTTTCATTATTGCATCTGTAACCCTGTTGCTGCTTACCAGGAAATATATACGTAACAAATTTTTCACAGAAAAAACAGCACATTCTGACGAGCTTGAAGAAGAATTTGTCGGCAAAACGGCCGTGGTAGAGGTATCAATTAAAAAAGGGTATCCCGGGAAGGTAAGTTTTAAAGGCACCACATGGACAGCCATGTCGGATGAGACGATTGAGAAAGGCCAACTGGCTGAAATAACAGGAAAAGAGAGCATTAACCTTATTGTAAAACCCATAAATTAATCATCAGGAGGAACAAATATGAATCCAACCGTAATAATCTGGATAGCTATTGCTTTTTTTGTTTTTGTAGTGATTTTACCATCTATAAAAGTGGTGCCGCAACGTTCGGCTTATATTGTCGAACGGCTTGGAAAATATAAACAGACACTACAGGCCGGTTTCACTGTGCTTGTGCCGTTTTTTGACAAAATCCGTTACAAACACACGTTAAAGGAACAAGCCATAGATGTTGCATCGCAAATCTGTATAACCCGCGATAACATCGCTGTTGAAGTTGACGGCATCCTGTACCTGCAGGTAATTGACCCGGCTAAAGCATCGTATGGAATTGACGATTACCGGTTTGCTTCCATCCAGATTGCTCAAACCACCATGAGAAGCATAATCGGCAAGCTCGAACTCGACCGTACCTTCGAAGAGCGCGAGACCATCAATACATCTATCGTTGATGCAGTAGATAAAGCCAGTGACCCTTGGGGGATAAAGGTTACAAGGTACGAGGTAAAAAACATCACCCCGCCGCAGAGCATAAAAGATGCAATGGAAAAACAGATGCGTGCCGAACGCGAAAAGAGGGCAATGATAGCTGAATCGGAAGGTCAGAAACAGGCTAAAATCAACGTGGCCGAAGGCGATAAGCAAGAGCTTATCAAACGTTCGGAGGGTGAAAAACAGCGCAAAATAAATGAAGCCGAAGGTAAAGCCGCCGAAATAGAATTTGTTGCAAATGCAACAGCAAACGGTATCAGGGCAATCGCCAATGCCATCAATGATAAAGGCGGTTACGATGCCGTAAACCTGAGAATAGCAGAACAATACCTGCTGGAATTCGGTAAACTGGCTTCGACCAATAATACCCTGATTATACCTTCAAACCTGTCTGATATTTCAAGCATTATCGCGTCTGCTACTTCTGTTTTTCAGACAATTAACAAGGATAAAAAACAAGGGTGAGGTTTTTAAAAATAATTTCAGGTATTATTTCATAAGGCTGTGTAACAAATCAACAAGTTATGCTATTGCGATGGATGCACGACCGAAGCAATCTTCTGAATAATAAGAGATTGCCTGTCTGGATAGTCAGACAGCACCATTGATAATACTTACTTCCAAAGTCTTCTGAATGTTGGAAAGTAAGTATTATTGTTTACCATCCTGTTATACTCCTTATAAAAGCTGTAAGTTCCCCGGCGATTAATTTATGCTCTTCCAAAGAAGGATGATTGTCACAACCTCCATTGTAACTTTTAGAGAAAAAGAATTTATGTACTCTTGAATCTCCTTCAGCATGCAGGGCTGCTTCAACGGCAGACAAATATTTCTTCATCGCAGTATTCAGGGTATTGTCTGCCATCGGACTTGTAAGGCATACAATATAGGCATGCGGGTAATGGCTTCGGATTTTTTTGATAAAACCTGAGTAAGCGCTGCAAAAAACTGAGGAATCCTGCACCCCGTCATTCTGCCCGAGACAAATGGTCACCACATCGGGGATATACCTGCTGAAATCCCAGGCAATACTGTCTTCCCTGAAATTAACTTTATCATATATTTGCGGCATTGTAAACTGTAAGCCACAGCAACTATGAACAAGCCCCACACCGGAATAGGCAGAAAGATGCCACTCTGCATTCAGCGCCCTGGCTGTGAGCGAGCCGTAACTCATGTATGCATTGTGCTGGTCGTGCCATTGTCCCGAATTGCAAGATACTTCAGAGGTATCGCTGCCTGTTCCGCAGGTTATTGAATTACCGATAAATTCTATCTTTCTGGATGGCATTCCTGGAAGCATTAATAACTCTTCACAGGAGAGACCCCTGAACTTTAAATAACCGATGTTCGCCTCGGTATTTTTAACAATGGTGATGGTATGTTCTCCATACCCCAGGCATTCGCCGGCCAGGATGTCGTTTTGCCGTCCATTTGTCCTGATTCGGTATGGTGGCAAACTGTCAATAATTATTTCAACATAGTTGTATGATGTACCCCAAAGCACTTCATCTTCGAGGTGTATGATACACGAAGTACCCTTCTACCTTGCCCTGATATATGCTCCCGGCACCCAGAAAACCGGCTCACGGGGATTTGAAAAATCTATCCTGCCGGTATATTGAAAAAAATCGTTATCGGCAGGATAAAAAATATTGCTTTTCAAAGGCTCCATGAAAAGCTGTAAAAGCAGGAGCAAATACAATCCTTTCATTTTTTTTAAAGATGAAGCCACTGCAGGGCTTTTAAGAAAGGATATTTATTTGAATTGAACTGCATTTTTTGCTACGTTGTCATCAAGAATCATTCTGTCCGGGCCAAATTCCGTGTTTTCAAAAACAATGGAATTGCTGAGGTCGCCAGTTACCCTTACCAGCCTTTCTGCATCGGTATCGGCAGTTAATCCATTGATATTAATATTTTTAGAATTATAAATAAAAACTGCCAATCCTTTGGCCGGTATCACCGTCACATTTTTCAATGTTACATTATCGGCATCAAAAAACTCAATTCCCCTTTCTGCTTCAAGCACAGCATCTTCAATTTGGATATTCTGAATATTCATCTCCGGAAGCCCCTGCAGTATAGCAGCCCTGGCGGCGCCTTTGCAGACAATATTTTTCATATAAATATTTTTAAATTGCGGTGTTTTCTCAGACACCGGGGGGATAACAGATTTATTCTGTACGACAATGGGTTCATCAGGTTCAGGTACGGGTGAGTTTCCGCCGTAATAGAGGTTAAAATGAATCGGTTCGGTGGGTATATCTATCATATTGATATTGGATATATAGATATTTTCAACCACGCCTCCGCGTCCGCGTGTACTTTTAAACCTGATTCCCACATCGGTACCGATAAAGGTACAGTTGGAGACATGCACGTTTCGCACACCGCCCGACATTTCACTTCCAACAACAAAGCCGCCATGACCATGGTATACCACACACTCTTTTACAATTACATTTTCGGTAGGCATAGCCCTGGCACGGCCAGTTGAGTCTTTGCCCGATTTAAAGCAGATGGCATCATCGCCCACATCGAAATTACAGTTGTAAACCAAAGCATTTTTGCATGATTCGAGGTCTAATCCATCACCGTTTTGGGAATACCAGGGGTTTTTCACAGTGAGGTTTCTTAATATAACATTTTCGCACATTAAGGGGTGGAGGTTCCATGCAGGTGAATTTTGAAAAGTCGGCCCGTCGAGTAACACATTTTTACATTTTACAAGGCTTACCATTACCGGACGAAGGAAATCTTTTATCTCCATAAAATCCTCCCTGGTTTTTCTGCCGCGAGGCACATTCATATCGCTTCCTTCAATACCCCGAAGCGCTTTTTCAGAAGGGTACCAGGAATTGCCATTTTTGTTCAGCACCCCTCCCGAGGCAATAAGTTTCTTCCACTGCGATTCTGTGAGTTTTGACTTTTTTACAGGTCTCCAGGCATCTCCCGAACCATCAATGATTCCTTTGCCGGTAATGGCCACGTTCTCAAGGTCAATTCCATATATGGGTGAAATACAACGATACGTCTCAAGTCCTTCAAAACTTGTTTTTATCAAAGGGTAATCGTCGAAATTTTTACTGAAAATTACAAGGGCACCCTCTGCCACATGCAAATTAACATTGCTTTTCATTTCGACAGGCCCTGTAAGCCATATCCCCCTTGGCACAACCACTTTCCCTCCTCCTTTTTCCGAAACATGGGCAATGGCTTCTGCAAATGCCTTCGTATTCAATACCTGACCGCCGGGGATTGCACCGTAAGCAGTTATTTCAACTGAATAATCAGGAAATACCGGTTCGGCAACTTTATCCATCTCAAACTCAATACCCGTGTAAAGATCAGCGCTGCTATCCTGTATTTTGGGGGTTTCAGGTTTCTGTACACAGGAAACTACTGAAATCAGCATAAAAAAACAGCCGGTCAATAAAAAAGTATCTCTGAATTTCATATCTGTTTATTTAATTAATACTATCGTGTAAAGTTAAACATCAACCTTAAAAAACCCCTAAATTTTATTAAGTGATTTTATGTCTTTATAATGAAAATCAAAATCTATCTCAAAGCAATCCACGAACTCTTTTTTCATAGCATCTTTAAGATACCCTGTATCTTTGCAATAGAAGATAAACGCCCCTCCGCCGCCGGCGCCTGCAATTTTACCACCGATCAGGCCATTTTTTTTGGCAAATTCGTACATATGGTCAAGATAACTGTTTGATGAAGCTGAAGCAAGCTGTATCTGGGTTTTAAAATTCTCTTCCATAATTGCTGCACACCCTTCAAAATCTTGCTTTTCAAGTGTTCTGGCAAATTCCAGACCAAGCCGGGCCAGTTTATCAAGCGCCTGCTTCCCCGAAGGTGTTTTGTGGTTCTGGTAGACCTGTTCCACAGCAGATTGCGCATTGCGTGAAACGCCGGTATGTATCAGCAACAGGTTCCTTTTAAATGCTTCAAGTGTTTCCCTGGAGATGTTAATATCCATCCTTTTGGCATAATCCTTTCCGAACTCAAAGCAGTTAAAACCGCTGAATACAATCGAATACTGGTCTTGTCTTCCGATGGCCCAGTTTAATTCGGTGTTTTCAAGATTAAAGAGGTCTTCACCGATCTGCGAAAGCGTTTTTGAGTCCGAATTATAGGTTTTCGAACTAATCATTTCAAGCAGTTTGGCTGCAGTAGAGGTACTTAACCCGCTGCCTCTCGGGTAACCCGAAAAGTTGAACTGGCCATTCTTGTATTCAATCAGCGGACTGATGGCGGCATTGGAGACAAATCCTTTTTTATCGCCCATGATAAATGGCACATCTGTCCAGCCTCCTGCAAAATCCATGCGCAGCGGGGCCCGGTATTTAAAATTAATCTTGTCAATGATTCTTGTGGTGGATGTGGCTTCCAGTTCGGGAGGCACCACCCGTTTTACCAGTTCAACCCTGGTACCGTTGGTTTCACAGATCGCTTTTTTCTCTTCAATCCCCGAGTCATCGTCATTGAGCACAAATACATCGGGGTGAAGTTTTTCGAGGATATTCTTGAAATCCACTTTTTTTCCGTATATACCTGCATCGTTCAACACTGCAAAATCAACATCCTGCATCGCGGCCACAAGGTATAACCGGTTGTTTTCAGGATTAACAGGTCTGCCTGGGCCTTTAAGTTTTGAAATTACTTCATCGCGGCCTACCCCAACTACCAGCAAATCGCCGTATTGCTTGCACTGGTTAAAAAAAACAGCATGCCCCGATTGTAAAATATCGTAACACCCTGAGCAAAACACAATTTTTTTGTTGCTGTACTTTTTACGTAATTCTTTGAGCTGGTCATCCGCAACAATAACTTTCGCCTTGATATTTCCAATCATACTTTCTGCCTGTTTTATTTCTGAAAATTTCAGGTTTAATAATAACCATATTTTCTATTTCCTCAAAATTTATCATCAAAAAACATTTTTATCTTACTGTCTTAAGTATGGCACTTAGCCTGATATCTGCAGACGATGCACCAATCAATATGTTTACACTGCCCTGCTCCAGTTTAAACCTCTGTGATGATGTATCCCAGTAAGAAAGCAATTCTGAAGTGAGGGGTATTGTCACCGTCTTTGTCTCTGAGGGTTGCAGGTTTACCCGATGAAACCCTTTAAGAGCAATCTGCGGCCTGTTAACTTCTGAAGCGGGGTAATTTAAATAAAGCTGAACAACTTCATCGCCTGCAACTTCACCGGTATTAGTCACATCAACCTGCACGGTTATTTCATCATTTTCTTTCAACATCGGTGCGCTCAGTCTCAGGTTGCTGTATTCAAACGAGGTATAACTCAGGCCATAACCGAATGGATACAAAGGTTTTTCTTTACAGTACATATAGGTCCTGCCATTTCGAATGTTGTAATCCATCATATCAGGAAGATGGTCAATTGAAACAGGCCAGGTCTGCACCAGCCTGCCTGCAGGGTTATAATTGCCAAAAAGTACATCGGCAAGTGCATTTCCCATCTCCTGGCTGCAATGTGTCATGTGCAGAATGGCTGGCAGGTTTTCCTGCGACCAGTTTACAGCATAGGGAAAGCTGCTGATAAG
>JAFGPL010000247.1 GCA_016936215.1 Bacteroidales bacterium | reverse complement strand
TGAAGCATCTCTTAGTACATTTGTCATGCTGAACGTTAGTGAAGCATCTCCATAAAACCCTTTGTCATGCTGAACGTAGTGAAGCATCTCCATGAAACTGTCCATTCATATAAGAAGTTCCTTCACTGCCGTTCAGGATGACAATCACAGAACCTTTGTCATGCTGAACGTAGTGAAGCATCTCTTTGAAGCAGTAATGTCATGAAAGAAGATCCTTCATTCCGATGAATCGGAATTCAGGATGACAACCACACGACTTAGGATGACAAACACATATTATGGGATAATGAAGGAAAACAATTGGTTCCTTATTACAAATAACCAAACTGATAACAGTTAAAAGTTTTTGATCTGAAGTTATACTATTCCTTGGTCTATCATGGCATTTGCCACCTTCAGAAAACCTGCAATGTTGGCCCCTTTCACATAGTCCACTTCACCGTTGGGTTTCATTCCGTTTTTTACACATGATTTATGGATGGCAGACATGATCTGGTGAAGGCGGACATCCACCTCCTCCCGTGTCCACATTATTTTCATGGAATTCTGGCTCATCTCAAGTCCTGAGGTTGCCACACCGCCCGCATTTGCTGCCTTACCCGGGGCAAAGAGTATTTTATTCTTCCGGAAAATTTCTATTGCTTCGGGGGTACAGGGCATATTTGCCCCTTCGCAAACACAGGCGCACCCATTATTGATAAGTTTTGATGCATCATCGGCATCGAGTTCGTTCTGCGTGGCACAAGGAATGGCAATATCGCATTTCACTTCCCACGGATGTTTGTCTCTGATAAACACTGCACTGCTAAACTCATTGGCAAAAGGCTGCACGACATCCTCGTTTGAAGCCCGAAGTTCGAGCATATATTTTATCTTCTCACCAGAAATACCGGCTTCGTCATAAATATAGCCATCAGGCCCGGAGAGTGTAACTACTTTGGCCCCGAGCTCGTTAAGCTTTGTTACCGCCCCCCAGGCTACATTTCCAAAACCTGACACTGCCACAGTTTTACCTTCAAGAGAAAGACCTTTTGTTGCCAGCATCTCACCAGTGAAATAAACCACACCAAAACCGGTGGCCTCGGGCCTTATTAAACTGCCTCCCCAGTTTAACCCTTTGCCTGTTAATATCCCAGTATGCTCATGCGTTAATTTTTTATACATTCCATATAAATAGCCGATCTCCCGAGCCCCCACCCCTATGTCACCTGCAGGCACATCGGTCTCCGGACCAATTATTTTCCATAATTCAAGCATGAAAGCCTGGCAGAAACGCATGATCTCTTTGTCGGATTTGCCTTTTGGCTGAAAATCAGATCCTCCTTTTCCTCCGCCCATTGGCAGCGTGGTAAGGGCATTTTTAAAAATCTGTTCAAAGCCCAAAAACTTAAGAATGCTTAAATTAACACTGGGGTGAAACCGCAATCCGCCCTTATACGGGCCGATGGCATTGTTAAACTGTACCCTGTACCCTCTGTTTACGTGTACCCTGCCTTCATCATCCACCCAGGGAACTTTGAAAGATAACACCCTGTCGGGCTCAATCAATCTTTCTATGATACCCGAAGATTCAAAGTGGGGATTTTGATTATAAACATCAACAATAGATTCAAGCACTTCCCTTACAGCCTGATGATATTCTGTTTCCCCGGGGTAATGCTTTTCAAGGTCAATCATAATTTTTTCCAGGTCCATAACGCTCTGTTTTTATTTTAACCCGAATTACTCAAAGAATAGTTCCAATCCCCAATTGTGATTAGGATGAACCAAGTTTTTTATATCCCAAAACAAGTTTATCTATATCGGGATTTCCTGCATTATGATTCATACCAAAGAGATAGAATGTATAATGCAGGTTAAATTTGCGAAAAAAAATCAACCGGAAGTATGATTAAATTCAGTTAAAATGAACAATATTCACAAAAAAAGGCTATTCATCGGCATTAAACTGCCCCCAAAGTAAAAAAAATCCCGGTGCAATGCCCGGGACTTATCATTCAGCGTAATAGTAATGAATTTTTTTATTCTACACAGTCTATATCATAAAGATTGCTATCCCAACAGTATGAATTTCCGTCGTATTCAATTCTTCCTTCACGGGTATCGCTGTTGTAATTGATATTAAACAGTTTTTCTTCAGGCTGGCTATACAGGTTGTAATAAACATTATAAGCAGAATTTTCAGTTACGCCATACTCGATATAATTTCCAATATCATCTGTACCTTCTTTTGTATAAGTGTATTTAACACTTCCGGTTTGTTGCTCCCAATTGTATGTCCAGTCAATCTGAAGAAATTCAACAGGGGCCAGCGGGCTCTCGTATAGTTTCCAGTAGCCTTCTGTACGCTGAATATTGCACCATCCGTCAAACATAAGAAAATCCTGAAAACCAACCTGTTGTGAGACATACATCTCCCATTCCACACCGGCATCAACAACTTCGCCATATAACTCTGCCGTATATACAATACTGTTTACGGTAACAGAATAACTCCACTTCCATTTGTCATTCGAAACACGCACAGGCTCGTACTCAAAAGCCTTAACATATGCGGCAGTAGGTATCGCCATAACCCCTGCTATTGCGATATTCCAGAAGGTTACAACTGTAGCTGCATATAAAAAATTATTGTGTGTGCCGGTTTCTGCAACAGCGGTAGTTTTTGCCTGGGAAGCAAAAGGCGAAAGATCAATAGTAAATGCCGATTCGGGTGGTAACTGAAGCTTGTCTTCTTTATCTTTTTCACAACCGTTAAAAACAACAGTTAAAAGCAATGTCAACAAAATCAATGTTTTTCCTGACTTTTTTAGTATATTTTTCATATTCTCTAATTTTAAATAGTTTAAAGCATTATACGAATATATGATGCAAACGATACAGTTACCTTCAATATAACCTTAATGAAATGTTAAAATTGTCTTTGATGTAAAAAATATTTACTTCCATCAAATGGCTTCACTTCAAATAAAACAACAAATGCAACCGATTGTTGCTTTATTTAAATGTAAAGGGTAAAATTTCCGGGTAAGAAATTCAACCTAAAAATAACCATGATTTTAACTAACTTTAATAAAGGCAAGTAATAATGGAAGGGATGGCAACAAAGTTTGCGCCTGCTGAAAGGTCAATAGCAGAGGAATTGCTTAATGAGAAAGCTACAATTGATGCAATAACCCAATTCGGGGATTTGCTGAATGCACTGCCTTATGTGGCTGCCATTCTCAACAGCCGGCGTCAGATTATATATTCAAATAATGTACTATTAGAAAGCATTGGTAAAACCACTATTGATGAGATACTCGGAATGCGCCCGGGCGAAGCGCTATCGTGTGTTAATGCACATCGTGAAGAGGGCGGTTGCGGCACTTCAGAATATTGTAAGGTTTGCGGGGCCGTAAGGGCTATTGTCGAAAGTCAGCAACTTAAGCAGAAAATTGTGAAAGAATGCCGTATTACATCTGTAATCAACAACGAAGAAATTTCGGCAGATTATCTGGTGTCAGCCACTCCATTCAGATGGGAAGGTAAAGCTTATACAATCCTTACTCTAAACGATATAAGCCATGAAAAGCGCAGAAAGGTACTTGAAAAAATATTTTTCCATGATATCATTAACAAAGCAGGCAGCTTATCCGGCTTTCTTGATATGCTAAGAAATACAGATGTTCCCGGCCAGATTAAAGAATACCTGAGGCTTGCAGGCATTATAAGCGATGAGCTGACAGGGGAGATACTGGCGCAAAAATCGTTGCTTGAAGCAGAAAGCGGCGACCTTGAAGTCGAGTTTAAAAACCTTTTATCCCTCGATTTGGTAAAAAACAATGTAAGCCAGATGATTCATCATCCTGTGGCTGACAAAAGGAACATTGAAATTGACCCGTCATCGGAAAATCTACCGTTTTACTCAGATATGCTAATTCTTAACCGGATGCTCCTCAATATGCTGAAAAATGCGCTTGAAGCTACTCCTGAAAAAGAAAAAATAATTATAGGCTGCAATAAACTTGTAAACGGAGTAATTTTCTGGGTGCACAATTCAAGCGAAATGCCCGGTGATGTAAAACTTCAGGTTTTTCAGCGTTCATTTTCAACCAAAGGGGCAAACAGGGGACTGGGGACATACAGCATAAAACTTTTGGGTGAAAGGTATTTAAAAGGGAAGGCCTACTTCAAATCTGAAAAAGGTTTTGGTACAAGGTTCTATCTTGAACTCCCGTTAAAACCCTTACCTGACAATGCCGGAACCAAGGAACAGAAATAATAATTTCCCGCAGTCAGCGCAGATGACGCAGAAAAAATCAGTGTAAATCTTTTTTTTCGATATCACTTCTTCCGAAAATTCAAGATCGCGATCACATATTTATGAATTGATTTTGGGGCTTGGTAATCTTTTAACCCGGAAAATTCATGGAATTTTCAAACGATTAACAAATACTATCAATTTTGGCAATTTAAAAACCCCAAAATTGAGTATTTGTAAATCGGGGTTAACCCGCATAAACATTAGAATTCAACTAAAATCCACGAATTAAGCGG
>JAFGPL010000246.1 GCA_016936215.1 Bacteroidales bacterium | reverse complement strand
GAAAGAAGGTCCTTCGCTGTGCTCAGGATGACAAACACACGTTCTCTCTTTGTCATGCTGACGAAGGAAGCATCTCATTGAAAGAGTCATTGCATTGAAGAAGGTCCTTCGCTGCGCTCAGGATTACAATCACAGGACAAAGGATGATAAATTTTATCTTCACTTACAAGTCATCAGGTTTGATCCCCTTCTTGTTCATCATGATTATTTCTTTAATCCTTTCAACATTTACCGGGACCAGTGCAGAAGAGAAACCGGGATCATAGGAGTACCAGACAATTTTTTTTAAAACATCAATCTTATATTTATAGGCAGTCCCTTTTAACGTTTCGAGTTCAAGCAATACATCGGGGAAGTCTTTTCTGCTTTCAATATAATTATCTAATTCGTACATCAGGCAACATTTAAGTTTACCACATTTACCAGTCAGGTATTGCAGGTTAACAGGCAGTTCCTGGTATTTGGGGGCACTAAGCGGAACCGTTTCGAGGTTTGTTTTCCAAGAAGAACAACACAATTCCCTGCCGCATGACCCGATGCCACCGATAAGTCCGGCTTCCTGCCTGGCACCTATCTGTTTCATTTCAATTTTTATCTTAAACGCTTCGGCATATAATTTAATAAGTTCCCTGAAGTCAACACGTCTTTCTGCAATATAATAAAAAGTGGCTTTTGTATTGTCACCCTGGAATTCAACATCGCTTACTTTCATCTCAAGGCCAAGCGAACCGGCAATTTTACGGGCTATAATCATGGTGCTGAACTCGCGCGACCTGGCTGACTCCCATTTTTGAATATCATTTTGTGTGGCTTTGCGGTAAATATTTCTTAAAGCGAAATAGCTGCCTTCGCGATTTTTCCTTTTATACTGCAATTCGGCCAGTTTACCTGTAAGTGAAACTGTCCCGACATCATGGCCTGATGGCGCTTCAACTACAATAATATCGCCTCTTTGCAGCTTTAACCCGTTTGTTTTTTTAAAAAATTCTTTTCGGGTATTCTTAAACCTCACTTCAACAATATCTGAATATCGTGAAGTATCGGGCAAATCGTTAAGCCAGTCATAGGTGTCAAATTTATTGCAGGAAGTGACTGTTACATCACTATTGTTTGGACTTTTCCTTAGCCCTGCCCCGAAAGTGCAATTGGCGCAACTCATGGTGATATATATTGATGGAAATTGTGTTCATATTTATACCTGTCAGTGTATAAACGGATGAGCGCGGATATTGTTGAGAAATTAAAAAATGCTGCAAAAAATTGATTCGGGATTTTTTGCCAATATTAAAAAATATATTGAAGGGGCTGTGCAATAGTTTTTATGTCATACAACCAATAAAAGGATATGAAAAGGTTCAGAATCTCTTACAGTCGGTGTGCTTTTTGCATAACCCCGTCAGAAAAATTTTGCAACAATAAATTTAAGGAACAGACTGGGAATTAGTTTCCACCAAGTAAAAGGGTGAAACCTAACTTCAAACCGAAAGTGCCTATTACCTCTTTTGCATTGTTGGGATTATCTTCAGTTTCTTTCACTGACATCGAAGTATAACCAAATCCCACATCAAAAGTACCTTATTCACCCAGAGAAACAGCAATTCCTAAGCCTCCTCCCAATGATACAATGTTTGCTTTTTCTTCTTTGGTAGAACCCACTGTTGGGTCGTACTTGCTGGTAAAGGATCCGAAACCGCTGAATGCTTCTGCATAAGGGGCAATATTTCCCATGGGTATGTAATAACGCACAAAAGGCCCTATACTGAATACTGTGCTGGTACTTTCAACTTCAGCAATGACTAAATCTGAGCTTGATTTGGAATATAATAAGCTCAGGTCAAGGCCCAACACCAGGTTGTCGTTTACAAAATAACCTATTTTGGGTTGCAGGTTTAGGTTTATCATATTGTCGGAACCACCAATATCTCCATTATCATCTTTATATTTGGATGTTGAAAAACCAAAGCTCATCAAACTAGATGTGCCTCCGTTTGTTGCGAAAGATGAAGATACACCGACAAGAACCTTACCTGTAGCTGTCTGGGCATTTGAGTTTGTGTAACACATTAAAAATGAGATAATTAATGGTAAAATTAGTTTTTTCATTATAAAATTCATTTAATTGATGCCTACTCTTGAGTTTTTCAGCTTACACTTTTATTAATTTTTACAAGATACAACTTTTTCATAATCAGAAGACGGGTGCTGTTAAAAAAGGGAGTAAGTTAGTGTTCCATGCGTTGCTTTTTAATCTTTTTTCTTAGCACTTTCTTAACATTAAACTGGCTTTCTTAAGAAAAATTTAACATAAAGATTACACCTGCCTAATATACTTAAAGCCGTTCATGGCTTATTTTTGTAACAGTTATCAAATATAATAAAAATGAAAAAAATAGTAGTAGCAGCAATAATGTTTTTAAGCATGTCTGCCTTTGGTATAGCCTCTGAAAAAGAAAACCCGGCTGCGGCTGAAATGTCAGTTTCTGTTAAAGGGACTGTTGTTGACAAAAACAATGGCGAAGTACTTGCCGGAGTGGCAGTGAAAATAGTTGGTACCGATGTTGTTGTATATTCTGATTTCGACGGGAATTTTCAGATCAACAATTTAAAACCGGGAAAATACCAGATTGAATCTGACATGATTTCCTATAAAAAGAACAGAAAAGAAGTAAAATTAGAAATAGTACAGGATAATAAACTTGAACTTGAAATGGAAAACCTGTAAAAGGGTTTTCTTTTTTATCCCGATATATATTTTTAGTGGTTAAAAATTGAACAATTATTTTGTTCAATTTTTTTTTTGTCCAAATGTCAGAACCCGTCTTGTAATTATTCATCTAAAGAGTATTCCCTGTATACATAACCCAACCAAACAAATAGTTCGCCAAAATGATCCTAATATGTAATTCGGGCCTAAAGCATTATTTTAAATGGTGTGATGAAATTTCATTTGTTTTACAAAACATTAGCATGAAAAAACAAACTGATGATCTTGTCTCAGCAGGCAGAAAGATTTGAAGTAATAAACACAGAAAGACAGTAAGTTAATTGAATAGGCAAGATTAAATCAAGCTTCAAGTGTTATGTTAATTCTAAACTGTCGGTTAGTCAATCCGTCCCGATTTTTCGGGATCGGAATTTCAAGAGATGCTGATCCCGATGACATCGCATTGGCGTTAACTTCGGGTGTATTATACTGAGAGTTAATAACTTAATTGAGAAGGAAATGCTATTTGTACTTACTTAGTGT
>JAFGPL010000245.1 GCA_016936215.1 Bacteroidales bacterium | reverse complement strand
CTGACTAAGGTGTCAACTAATTATTAAATAGTGGTTTAGCACTATCGAGGTCTCAACATGACAAATCTTGTTAGAAAAAGACTTTTTAGACAGTCTCATAGTTGATATATCAATAGCTTTTTTTTCGGTTTCTACCTGCTAAAAAATCGTGCCGGTTCAGGTATTGAAGTTTGCGACCATATTTTAATATTCCTGATGCCGCTGGTTGTCAATCCCGGTCCAAAACCAACGTAACCCATGATAAATGTCCTGTCTGTCATTTCTATACTCGGTGATTTCATATTGTCGAAATAAACCTTTAAAGTAGTGGTGACAATATCCCGCTCAATTCTTATTTTATACCACTTACCGGGTAGCCAGGCAATGGGATGTTTGCCTGATGTGGAAATTTTATTTTGTCTGCCCTTTAATACAGCAACCAATATGGTATCGCGGTGCAAGGTATGAGGGGATATTTTCAGACAATAGTAGTTTAATGAGTCCTTGATGCCGAAATAAAACTGTAAACAAGGTTCATTTTCCCCGCTTTCGTTCATCACATTTGCCTCGAGGATAAAATCTCCAAAAATTTTATGACCGATCAAAAACATATCATTTTGCTGAACAATAAATGAATCTGTTTTTGGTGTAGGTGACATACGAAGAAAACCGCTTCCTTTTTCCAACTTTATGTTAAAAAGACCGGGGTTGGAAAACCTGAACTCTTCAGGCATTTTTGGCTGAACAAAATTTTGCTGGTATTGCAGGATATACCCTTCGGGCAGTATTTGCGCCGGGAGCTTCTCATTTAAAAACAATGCAACGAAAAAAAGGGCACCAAGAATCTTCATAAAATTTTAAATTGATCCGGGTAAAAATAGTGAAAATATAACCTTAAAAAGATAATCTTACCAACCTGGCAGGAAATTTATGCCGAAGGTAGGATTTTTAAATCCCCCGTTCTGAAAAGGGAAAGCGTAGAACGGTTCAATTACGATATACCCAAAAACATTAACCCTAAGCGAAACGCCCGCACTTAAAAGGGGTATCCTGTCTTCCTGTGACTCAATCTGCCACTTAAAATCAGGGGCGTGCCCGGAATCCCAGATCAATCCACCGTCGAAAAACAACGCCAGGTCCGTAAACAAAAACTTGGATTTTATCATCGAAAGTCTTTCAGGCCCTGTAAACGGTAATCTGAATTCTGCATTGGCAACCAGCATTCTTGACCCGGTAAGCTGGTCAATGGTGAAGTTTGAAACATAGTTTTTGTTTCCTGTTGTACCGTCATAGCCTCTTATCAGAAATGGGTAACCTATATATAAGGGGGAAAATCGGTTGCTTTCCGCATCTTTACCGAAGCGGTTGTAATTATAAAACCTGAATGCAAAACTCACAGGTTTTACAAAAAAATATTTGCGGTAATCAACCAGGGTCGTAAAAAACTGAAAAGTACCGGATGTAGCTGCCAGTTGATACCTGGCGCGTGCCCCCTGCATCGGGGAAGTGATGCCGAAAAATGAATTATCGTAAACATAAGCAATATCGGCTTCTACAAGGCTGAAACCATCGGGGGCATCGAGTTTTTCACGGCTCTGCCCGAGATAATAACCCAAATCGGAGTAATAATTGTTAAACCGGTCAATACGATAATTATATCCCGAAACCGACAACCCCGATTCAATCCTTCGGGTGGTTGAAACTGGATAATAGGCAAAAAGTGAAGCCTGCGTTTCAAAAAGCCTTACAATATCAGTTACCATGTTAACAGCAGGAAACTTTTCACCAGAGATGTCAATGGTATCCTGTTTATAAAAGTAGCTCCCGTACCTGTATGGTATATGCGATACCGAAGCGCCCCATTTCAACCTTTTTTTCTGGTTAATGTATGCTACCTGGCCTCCAAAATCATAAATTTCACCGTTCAGGGCAAGGTTAGAGAATATCTGGTTATCGCCTGTAATATCGCTGAAAATTGCGCTCACGCTGCCTGCCATTCCGGTACCCAGCCTGCCGGCTGCAACACCTATTGAAGTGTTGGAAATGTAATCGAGTTTAAACTTCGGCCTGTAAGCTATCTTTTTCGTTTCAACCTCAGAGTTTCTTAAAATTACAGGTTGTTGTTGCAACAAACTATCTATTATATTAATACCTGCCCTGTTCAGGGGTGGTAAGGTAGAGGCTGCATAATTCAATTCCATTGGATTGACAAGGGTTTCCCCGAAATCTTTGATATTGGCCTTATATATTTCGTATTTATGATTTTTATAGTAAGAATATACCAGCTCATCCTGTTTCGATATGCTAATTGCAGGAGAAAGCAGCGTGATACCGCTAATACCGGTGAGATAATCAGTAAGACGGTAAACTTTTGTATCAGAAATGGAATAGCGGTAAAGGTTTCTGAAACCATCACGGTCGGAAATAAAGAAAATTGATTCCCCGTTATTGGAAAACACAGGATTAAGGTTACCTGCACCCGGGAAAATATCAAAAACCTCTGTTTCACCTGTTTTCAGGTTCAACCGGGCGATATCAAACGGGTGTGCCACATAACCTGTACGACCATCAACATAATTCTTGTCGGTTGAAAAAACCAGATATTTGCCATCGGGAGACCAAGACGGGTGAATATATGAATAGCCGTCATGAGTTAACTTCACCAATGTTTCGGAATAATAACCATACAGATATAGACTGGTTTGCCCGTTGACCGACCCGGTGAAAGCAATATGTTTTCCATCAGGCGACCATGCAGGGTTACTGATAGCCTTGATCCCCGGAACCGTAATTTCATCTGACACTTTTCTTTTTTTTGCATCAATGATCATCAGTTTATTTGTCCCCTTGCTGTAAACTACATAAACAAACTTCCTGCTATCGGGCGACCAGCTTCCGGAAGATTCGATGAAATTAAAAGCATCTATTTCATCATTTCTCACAGTACTCGATAGTTTTGATAAAACTTTCCCGTTTTCGGCATCGGCAAGGAAAAGGTCTATGGTAAAAAGATCTTTTTCGGATATAAAGGCAATATACTTACCGTTGGGACTAATTGCAGGGGAAATATTGTAATACCCGGCATTCTTTTCAGAGATGAGCTTACTGCCAATCATTTGATCCGTTGAATCCTTCATCAGTTCTTTGAAGTGGGTAATTGATGCACTCTTCCAAACTGAAGAAAATGTTTTCTCATCCATCCCGAGTACTTTTTTAAATGCTTCCTTAGTGCCAAGTTTGGCAGTAGTGTGAAAAAGCGGGTGGATGATGGTGTCACCCCAGGTTCGGGCGACAAAGGTCCAAAATGCCTGTCCGTAACGATAAGGATTATACTGCGGTTTTTTATTAAGATCGTCAATAGCCGGGAACTCTTTGTTAAGTATAGCATCCCTGATCCACATAGAGGTATGCGGGTCAACACTCCCGATGGACATGTATTCTGCCATTCCCTCGATCATCCAGAGCGGAGTATTGCTGA
Source organism: Bacteroidales bacterium (assembly GCA_016936215.1). Taxonomy (GTDB): domain Bacteria; phylum Bacteroidota; class Bacteroidia; order Bacteroidales; family UBA10428; genus JAFGPL01. The sequence goes on along the minus strand of JAFGPL010000245.1, from coordinate 7,397 downwards.
GGTTTCTGAATGAGAGCGCGGAATCGGCTGCAATCATATTATACTGAAATGCATGCACCAGTTCATGGCCCAGCACATGATTGGTCTGGCTCTTGGTAAAAGATACGGGCATAACCACCCTGTTCTTAAGCCCTTCTGTAAAGCCACCGGTGCCTACATCAATCATACCCATTGTTGCATTGGTCTGCTGAAAATCAGCATGGTTTTCATAAAAAAGCACCGGATTTTTAAACTGAAGCGTATCGCGAAATATTTCAGCATGAACCCCATACCAGTATTCGCTCAAATCGGCAAGTTCACCGGCCAGGGTGTCATTCTTGAAATTGTAATATATCTCAAAATTATCAGTGTGTAAAACATTATAATTAAAGGTCTTGTACCCGGGTTTGTTTTTACCGAAATATTGTCCGTACGAATGCGGGGTGATGCATATCCCTGCAGCCAACAAAAACAGGGAACCGATAAACCCCGAAAATAATCCTGGTTTATAAGCACGCATTGTTTTCATAGCCAACATTTTTTTGTAAAACGTTTATAAGGTTATTATTAGTATATGATACAAAACGTGTGCAAAAGTTGCGGTTATTAAAAAATTTTAACATTTTTTTCACGTGCAACCATTGTAAAAGCAATCATGATGAAACCAGACCGGGCCGAGGTTAAAATGCAAGGTAAAAATCGCGGGTAAGCTCTTTGTACATTTCGGTATAATCGTGTCTCGGGCCTTTCTCTATGGCAAGATAATCTTCGCTGACTTTACGCGCTGACCTTTCAGCCTCAAGAAGAATACGCTTTACAGGTTTTTCCGGGGCAGGCATTACATTCAGTTTCCGTGTAATAAAAAGGGCTTTATCTGAAAGATATTTTTCACAACACGACAATAATTCTGAAGGAATAATTAAAGCCATCGAACCGTCTGGATTCAACAGCCCCGATGCATCTGAGACTAACTGTTCGAGTGGTAAAGCATCATCATGCCGTGCAATGGACCTTGATTTTTCCGAAGGCCGGTATTGGTTTTTAAAAAACGGGGGGTTAGACACGATAAGATCATATTTCTTTTTGCACTGTTTTGCAAAATCCTGAAAAGACATATGCTCCAGGTGTATCCTTTCATGCCAGGGGCAGGATGCTATATTCTCTGAAGCCTGCATGCAGGCATTTTCATCAATTTCCACTGCATCTATCAGGGCATTGCTTCTCTGGGCTGCCATAATGGCGATGATACCGGTACCGGTGCCCACATCGAGAATATTTTCTTTATTTTTCACTTTTACCCATGCCCCGAGCAATACCCCGTCGGTGCCTATTTTCATAGCACATTTGTCGTGGTAGACCGTAAACTGCTTGAAATGAAAAAAAGGATTCGGCATTTATAAGGTATTGAAATTTTCAAAAACGCCTAACCCGAACAAGGCATAGTCGTATTTCACCGGGTCATCCGGATCAAAAGAACGAAGGGTGGCTGTCAGTTCTTCCACCGCTTTCCAGTCATTTTGTCTGCGTTTAAGTAACCCAAGCGCCCTTGATACATTGCCGGTATGTACATCGAGGGGAATATACAAAGCAGAAGCCGGAATTTTGTCCCAGGTACCAAAATCCACACCCATCTTATCATTACGAACCATCCACCTGATAAAAAGATTGAGCCTCTTCGCAGAGGCATTCCTGGTAATATCTGAAATGTGCCGGTGGGTTCTTTGAAGCATAAGATTGGCAACAAACGCGCTTCTGAACATGATGATTGTTTCTTTGAGGCTTCCTGTGGTATGAAAACTTTTTTCAAAAAAACCTTTTAAACTCCCGTGCCCTGAACAGATTGCCCTCAGCGACCTGATAAACCCCAGTGTGTCAGCACCGTTAAATGTCCTGTGTTTAAAATCTGAAAGCTGTTTCAATTCATGTTCCGTGGCATTCATCATGAACTCAAAGGGCTTATAACCCATCATTTTCATAAGCCTTTTTGCATTGCTGATGATGGTTGTACGTCGCCCCCACGAGATGGTTGATGTTAAAAATGCGGCTATTTCTTTATCTGCATCTTCAGAAAACATATGGGGTACCTGCACCGGGTCTGTTTCAATAAAGCTTCTGTTATTATATTGATGGTATTTCTCCTCCAGAAAGTCTTTGAGTAATTGTCTGTCCATTCCAACCATTTTACTGCGGTAAATTTATGAAATTGAGCAAAAAGTTTGATTTTAAAGAAAAAAGTTATTCATTTGGAAATAAATAAACGACCTGAAAAAAACAAATCCTTAATACTGAATCCATGTCATTGATTGGTAACATACTCTGGATATTCCTGGGAGGAGGTATCTTCCTGTTCATTGGTTATATCACCGGCGGTATTATTCTTTGCCTGACGATTATCGGTATCCCTTTCGGAATACAAAAATTCAAACTCGCCATGTTTTCACTGGCACCGTTTGGAAGACAAACTTTGCGAACACAGCGGGCAGATGGTTGCCTTGCTTTGTTTCTAAATATTTTGTGGCTGCTTACCGGGGGTCTCTGGATAGCGCTTACGCATGTCATATTTGCCATGATATGTGCAATTACCATTATAGGAATACCCTTTGCATTGCAACATATGAAGCTGGTGTCGCTGGCACTTGCCCCTTTCGGGACAAACATTGCATAATCAATTGCTTACACCGTGCCTGTTTTGGCAAGCACCTGAATATTACTCCTGATGTTGTCCAACTCCTGAATAAGGGATTTCTTGTATGCAGGCCATGTTTCTTCAGATTGACGGTTGAGTTCACCCATCCTTTCTTCTAAAGTGATTACCTGTCCTTCAATTTTAACAAGCATCTTTTTTACCTCTTCATCCAGGCTTGTACTGGTTTTGTACGCATTTACCTTAATGTCATTTGCCTTCTGGTTAAAATCGTTGATTACAGTCATAACCGAATTTCTGAGTGCATTTTTTTCCTCAAGGAAACCCATATCGGGCGAATTCCCCGATTCACTTATTATCTCCCGGGTTGCTGCATCATCTCTGTTACTTCCGGAACAGGATACAAGTATCCCCAAAGTGATGATCGCGGGAATACCAGATTTCAGAATTGTTTTTATATTCATTGCGTTTAATATTTGGGTTAATAATTTAACTGATTTAAAAGTATTTACAAAGCATTCCTGTAAGGTCCGACAATCAGGGACCGAGCTTCTCTATTTCCAATAATTGCCTTCAGAATGACTTTGTAAAGATAATAACTCAGAATGATATAAAATATTGCCTCAAAAAAATGTTTTTATCATTATTTGCGAGTATTTATTCATGTAATTTTGGCTTCTTAAACATGTATAAACATATGCCCAAATACCTCGCACTTATCATCGGTCTTTTTTTCATGAGCTCGTCAGCCATATTCATTAAAAAAGCAGATGCTGCCGGTATTGTAACTGCATTTTACCGCATGATGATTGCAGCAATCGTGCTTCTTGTACCGTTTTTGTTTATGCAGTTCAGGTCGAAAAGCAACCTGCCTTACAAGGGCATACTGCTCGCATCCCTTGCAGGTATATGCTTTGGAATTGATATGTCGTTGTGGTCAACCGGGATTGTGGCAAGCAATGCAACCATACCTACCATCTTTGCAAATACTGCCCCAGTATGGGTAGGATTCGGTTCAATGATTTTTTTTCGCGAAAAGCACGGGCCCGGTTTCTGGATTGGTTTACTAATAGCGTTTTCCGGCATTCCGGTTTTGCTGATGAAAGATTTTTCTGCCCCCACAGGTATATTATTCGGTTCTATGATGGGGGCTGGGGCAGGATTCTTTTACGGCACCTTTCAGGTACTGTCGCAACCGGGAAGACAACTGCTGAACACCCTCAGTTACTTGTTTATCAGCACATTTTCATCTGCCGTGGTGTTGTTTATTGCCATGATCATCTTCAATTACCCTTTTACAGGTTATAATACCCAGACCACAATCATCTTTTTTGCATATAGTATTGGTGTACAGGTATTCGGATGGTTCCTTATCAATTATGCACAAGGTCATATGCCGGCTTCCATTGTTGCCCCAACCCTTCTCGGCCAGCCTGTTATCACTGCTTTTCTTGCTATCCTTCTGCTTCGCGAACAACTCACCATATGGCATATTACAGGGGGATTGGTAATCATAGCAGGAATATACCTGGTTCACTTCACCAACGGAAAGTTGCGGAAACGAAACCAGGAGCATAAGATGCAAAACAAATTAACCTGAAGCGACTTTTGCATTTTAGTCAAATCGTCTGTAATTCATCAACATAATACTGTTTGTAATTTTTTTATATCTATCCGCTGCTATCCTTTGCACTTTCTTCATATTAAAGTAAATTAGGAACCTCAATCAAAAAGCAGGACCCTTTTGGAACGATTTGTCGAAACCCCGCTCATGAAACAGTATTACAGCATTAAGGAAAAACATCCTGATGCGATTTTGCTTTTCAGGGTGGGCGATTTTTATGAAACTTTTGGCCCCGATGCGGTAAAGACATCCGAAATTCTGGGCATTACCCTTACCAAAAGGGCAAATGGCTCAGCCTCGTTTGTTGACCTTGCAGGATTTCCGTTTCATGCCATTGACACCTACCTCCCCAAGCTGGTAAGGGCAGGACAGCGGGTGGCAATCTGCGAACAGCTTGAAGACCCGAAACTTACAAAAAAGATCGTGAAAAGGGGTATTACCGAAATGGTAACTCCCGGCGTTACTTTTAACGACAACGTTCTTGAACATAAAGAAAATAACTTTCTGGCCTGTCTCCACCTCGAAAATAAATCTGCAGGTATTGCCTTTCTGGATATATCAACCGGCGAATTTCTTACTGCTGAAGGCAGTTATGAGTATATTGACAAACTTCTGAACAATTTTTCACCCAAGGAAGTGCTTTATGAAAGGGGCAAACAAAAAATATTTCATGAATACTTCGGCAACCGTTTTTATTCCTATAAGCTCGAAGACTGGGTATTTGCAGGGGACGGATCAAAACAAAAATTATTAAGACATTTCCAGACCACCTCATTAAAGGGTTTCGGGGTCAACGAGCTCGAACTTGGAATAATTGCAGCAGGTGCCACGCTCCAATATCTTGAGCTAATCCAGCAAACAAACATTCAGCATATTTCATCGCTCTCCAGGATCGAAGAAGACCATTATGTGTGGCTTGACAAGTTTACAGTAAGAAACCTCGAGCTTTTTCATTCTATCAACGAGGGGGCCAAAACCCTTGCCGATGTTATGGATAAGACCATTACCCCTATGGGTTCGCGAATGCTCAGGCGATGGATTTCTTTTCCGCTGAAAGAGGTGCAGCTTATTAACGAGCGACTCAATATTGTTGAATATTGCATTAATGATCCGGAATTTACCACTGCCATCAAAGACCAGTTATCAATTATCGGCGACCTGGAGCGTATCGTATCAAAAGTGGCGACAGGCAAAATAAACCCGAGAGAAGTCATGCACCTCAAAAATGCGCTTTCGGCCCTCGTACCACTGAAAGAGTTATGTTCAAATGCATCTGAGCCGGCGCTTATAAAAATTGCCGAACAGTTAAACCCTTGCGGTACCATCCGCGAAAAGATCGAACACACACTTACAAGCGATCCTGCAGCACAGATAGGTAAAGGTACCGTTATTGCCAAAGGGGTGTCGAAAGAACTTGATGATTTAAGAGACATCCTCTATTCGGGAAAGGATTATCTTCTTGACCTTCAAAAACGCGAAATAGAACGTACCGGAATCACATCGCTGAAAGTAAATTTTAACAATGTATTCGGTTATTATATTGAAGTAAGAAATACACATAAAGACAAAGTCCCGCCGGAATGGATCCGAAAACAGACACTCGTAAGTGCCGAAAGGTATATCACCGAAGAATTAAAGGAATATGAGGCAAAAATACTGGGCGCCGAAGAAAAGATACAGGCTATGGAGGCCTCTCTTTTCAACAATCTTATTATTGAACTTAGTGATTACATCACTCCGGTTCAGCTGAATGCATCGCTCATCGGACGGCTTGACTGTCTTCTTTCCTTTGCGACCTGCGCTGTTGAATACAAGTATTGCCGACCCGAAATCAACGATTCAGATGTTATTGATATCAAACAGGGGAGGCACCCGGTGATAGAACGTATGCTGCCTGTTGATCAGGAATATGTTGCAAACGATATCTATCTTGACAGCAGCACCCAGCAGATTATTATCATCACAGGGCCAAACATGTCGGGTAAATCAGCCCTGCTCAGGCAGACCGCGCTCATCGTGCTGATGGCCCAAACAGGCAGCTATATACCAGCCTCTGCTGCAAAAATCGGTTACGTAGATAAAATCTTTACCCGGGTAGGTGCATCCGATAATATCTCGCTTGGCGAATCAACGTTCATGGTAGAGATGAATGAAACGGCAAGCATCCTTAACAACCTTTCAGAAAGAAGCCTTATCCTGCTCGATGAGATCGGAAGGGGTACCAGCACTTACGACGGCATTTCCATTGCCTGGGCAATGACCGAATACATACACGAACATCCGAGGGCAAAAGCAAAAACCCTATTCGCCACACATTATCACGAGTTGAACGAAATGGAGGCATCCTTCGATCGCGTTAAAAACTATAATGTATCGGTAAAAGAACTGCCCGACAAAGTTATCTTCTTAAGAAAATTACAGCGTGGCGGCAGCGAACACAGTTTTGGTATTCATGTGGCGCGAATGGCAGGAATGCCCAAGAGTATCGTAACCCGTGCCAACGATATTTTAAGCGAATTTGAAAAGGCCGGAATCAGAAAGTCTCCTGCCAAACCTGTTGCCGGACTTGCCGAAAAAAGAGAAGGTTTTCAGCTTAGTTTCTTCCAGCTTGAAGACCCTGTTTTGAAACAGATAAGGGATGAGATCAGGAACCTTGATATCAACAACCTCACCCCTGTGGAAGCACTGAATAAACTAAACGAGATCAAAAAAATTACAGGGTTGTAACCAGATTTTAAACTGAAATATTTTGGCATATTTTTTTGTAGAATAAAAAATTTGGATAAATTTGCACCACCTTATAAAAAAGGCATTGTATCAATAATTCAGGTTCTTTTTAACATTGAATTTTGGAAAGAATTGCGGAAATAGCTCAGTTGGTAGAGCACGACCTTGCCAAGGTCGGGGTCGCGGGTTCGAGTCCCGTTTTCCGCTCAAAAAAATCCCGAGATAATCGGGATTTTTTTTCGTATTCTTATTACTTTTAACAATTATTCTGCCCGGATGGTGGAATTGGTAGACACGCAGGACTTAAAATCCTGTGGCCAGTAATGGCTGTGCGGGTTCAAGTCCCGCTCCGGGTACCAATGGCAGTGTGGGTTTTGAGCAAGGGTTAGAGTGATCGAAAAGAAAACCACACACCTCCTTTAG
>JAFGPL010000244.1 GCA_016936215.1 Bacteroidales bacterium | reverse complement strand
ACTAAGTATGGATGATCCATCATTCGCAACCATTTTAAAATACCAACCTTCAAAGTAATTTTTTTTCTTTTTATTCCCTTGAAAGATAATTGTGTTACCAGCTTTCTTAAAATTATAAAATGGAATAAATTTGTGATGAGTGTATTTTATTTCTTTTTTCAGTTCTTGTGCCTGGATAGAGATAGCGGTAAAAGCTAAAAACATGCAAAATGAAAAATATTGTACTCGATTGGCTTTTATCTTCATTATTAGTCATTTATCTTTTTTAAATATAATCCTTCATCCTTTTAACCAGCAATTGCTTAACAAATAATGTCTGTATAATTAAGCCTAAACATCCAAATATACTTACCGTCCACCCAAAAGGTACATATATTTCGCTTATAGCATTAATTAATGTTTTGTTTCAAAGATATTTTTAAGTTAATAGTTAAATATTGTGTTGCAGTAAAATAAAAAGCAACGTAATATACAAATTATCCGCAAGAAGTCAAGATTTTCAAAGGGATAGTTTTGAACAGGTTTGGAGTAAGACGTTAGGCTGTAGGCTGTAGGCTTTGGGCTTTAGGCTTTAGGCTTTAGGCTTTGGGCTTTAGGCTTTGGGCTTTGGGCTTTAGGCTTTGGGCCTTTCGGCTTTAGGTGTGAGGATTATGGTAAGGGTAGTTTGAGTTAGAGTGTGAGTGTTGAGGGGGAAGGAGTAAAGGGTCAAAAGAAGGATTTTTTGCACTTGGATGACTGGGAACTGGCACAAGCGGTTTCTGATTGAGGCAGTAAGCTCTCTAACTCACTGCCTCTTTTTTTTGGTTCAGCTATGCCTTATGTTAGCTAGAGGTTTTATTCCTCATATATGGTTATCAATTTATCCGAATTAAGCATTTGAACTGGCGATATTACCAATTCATCTAATGGTATTTTATCACCATATCTAGTTCTAAGCGCCTGCTTTACAATTTTGTTAGACAAATCAAAGTCCCTTAGTTTTTGAAGTTCGCCAATTTCGATATTTGCAGCTTCTTTGTATATTTTCCATATTAGTTCGGAGCAATAGATTCTTTTATCTGACCATTCAAAATATTGATCATAATCTTTTCCAAGATAATTTTCTCCAATAAGCCTCATTTTTAACTTTACCTCCTGAGTCAATATTTTATCTGCCTTCCTTAATCGTTTGACAATATAATAACCATTCTTCCCCTTTTTTACCCACTCTTCAATAGGTGTGAGCTTAACTGGCTGGACAGCTTCAACGACATAAGTTTTATTTCCTTTGGTATATATCATTCCCATATGACTATACTTCGATTTTGTAGCCAATTGAATTGCTTTGCTTTGTGAAGATTGAGAAGTCTGGAATATTAAATCCCCATCTTGAAGAAGAGGTGATAGAAACTCAATACCAATTTGATGATCTTCATCTTCCATCAAAAGCATGGCATAAAAATGAATTCCAGCGAGAATTATTACTAAGCTTACAACACCAATCAATAATATTTTAACTGTCTTATTCATCTGAAGAATGTTTTTATAAACTTATCTATAACGGCAGCCTGTCTAAAAAATTTTCTAAAAGCACTAAGATTTAGATAATTCCAAACTTTTAAAGACATATGTACGAATAATACGATCCTCGAATAAAAGTATCAGATAGTCTGAAGGCTTGCCTTTTATTCCTGGTCATCTATCCCATTAACTGTCATTAATAAAAAATCGAGGCTTTTTGAATAATCCAAATCTTCATATTCAAGTCCAATCTTTCTGATATTTGAGTAATAATCTTTGAGCCTTTTATAGTAGTTTTTTTCCAACTGAACCGATGTCGCCTTTTCTCCAATTTTCTCAATCAGGAACCATTTTTCAATTAATCGTGCAGTTCGTCCATTACCATCTTGAAATGGATGAATCTTAACGAAAACCAAATGCAATAAAGATGAATAATAAAAAATCTCAAATGGGCTTAAATCTGTTTGGTGAAGAATTTCTATATCGTGAAATAGTTTATCAAGTTCTGATTTAATTATCTCAGGGCTTGCAGCAACATACTCAATTTTATCTTCGCTATTTATTACAAACATTGGATTACTCCGAATCAATCCTTGCTGACTTTTTGGTAAGAGATTTTTGCTCAAAATCGAGTGCGCTTTTTTTACATTCTCAAGTGTCAAACGATTATTATCAATGAAATCGTATGCAGAATATAAATCATCCGCTTTTCTGGTATAATCCGGTTTGAATTTTACTTTTAAAAATTTATGCTTGAAATAACTGTCAAAATCAATATCCTCTCCCTCAATCTTTGATGAATAAACTGATGAAACAGATTTATAAAACTGAAAATAATCTACAGGCAGTTCAAGCTTTTTACTTTTATCAATTTTATCCAAAGGTGATTCCTTTAAAGCTTTTGTGTAATCATCCAGTAACTTATCTGTCAGAATTTTAAAATTCATTAATAATAAATTTATACAAAGGTAATCTTTTTAGTTCCTGTTTTAAAATCAGTCTATATTATGGAAACGTAATACTCTACTGACATTACCTGCAATGTTTTGCGACATGGAATGTAGCGCATTTCGGAGCGATTACCTATCAAAATGCTATGCCGTTAATTCAATTTTACTATTTTCAAATTTAACCCCTTCTGCGCTATGTTTTATGACCGCTTTTTGTGTGTAGCTGTTTTTGTACTCAACCTTTGATAATAATAATTCTAATAATGGAAGCATCTTTTTTAATCCACCTACATTTATAATAATATTCCATAAGCTTTCAAATTTTTTCCAACCACCTGTATAAAATAAATGTTTCATTTGATGTTTAAATTGATCATGACTGAATGATGCTTCTAATATATTACTCCATTTATAGAACTCCTTGTATGCCCACCTATATCCATTTTCTAATTCTGTTGAACTTAGTGATTTTGTTTTATAAACTACATGTCGAGTATCATATAAATCCCAATCTTGAGTTAATATCCGACCTTCTTTTTTCATTTGTCCATAAAGTCTAGTACCCGGGTATGGTGTCAATATATGATAAGTAGCTGTGGTAATGGCATTTTCAACTCCCCAGTCAACGGTTCGTTTAAAAACATCTTTATCGTCATTATCAAGTCCGAATACAAAACTCCCATTAATCATTATTCCTAAATCATGAAGCCTTTGGGCTGCTCGCTCATAGTCAAGTTTTAAGTTTTGGCGCTTATTGCTTTGTCTAAGGTTTTCTGGAGAGAAAGTCTCAAATCCAACAAACAAACTTCTTAATCCCGTCTCTGCTGCTTTTTCAATCAAATCTCCTTCGAGTATTGATTTTACAGTTGCAGCTCCCTGAAAAACTCTATTCATCCCTCTCATGCTTTCAAACAACTCAGATGCAAGCTTTTTATTACCAAGTAAGTGGTCGTCAAGGAAATATAAGTGTTTACCTTCCAATCTGGAAATTTCAGTTAGAATCTCATCTACTCTTTGAGTGTAAAATGACTTGCCTCCTGCAAAAAATGCATCTTTATAGCAAAAATTACAATGATGTGGACATCCTCTCGAAATAACAATTGAGTTTGGTACTAAATATTTTTCTCTTTTAATCAGGTCTCTGCGAATTGGAGGTTGATTTTGAATAGTCCTTCCAATAGTTGATATATATCTTTTTTTTGTTTCTTTTCTTTTAAAATCCTCTAAGAATTGAGGAAATGTCTGCTCTGCTGGTCCAATAAATATTGTGTCAGCATATTTATCAGCTTCTTCTGGTAATGAGGTTACATGCAAACCGCCGAGTGCCACAAAAACACCTCTATCTCTATATTGTTTTGCAATTGAGTAAGCCCTTTTTGCATTTGTAATATATACTTGAATAATTACCAAGTCCGGTTGGTCTGAAATTTCCAGTTTCTCAACATGTTGGTCTTGCAAATCAATTTCATCACTTTCGTTTAAATATGAAGCCAAGGTCGCTAATCCAAGCGGTGGAAATAATGAATATTTAATTGGTCTCCAAAATACACTTTTCGACTCAGTCAGGGATGGAAGAATAAGTTTTACTTTCATTTATCATTTTATAAGTTTCTTTAATCAGAAACTCTTTATCAATTTGTTTGTTACTTGCATTAACGTTATTTAACAATTACTCACAACGCTCACGATAAGCGAATAAATTGTTCATTTACCAGCTGAATCGAATGGATAAACGAAGTTTTTGTTAACATTTTTTTATAGTTAACATATAGTACAAAGCCTGCATTCAATAAAAAACCTTTTGCTGTTTCATTAGCGTTTTTAAAGTCTTGATAAAACATTGTGTTGCGCCCAAAAAATCATTGTAATTTACAAATTATCCGCAAGAAGTCAAGATTTTCAAAGAGATAGTTTTGAACAGGTTTGGAGTAAGGCGCTAGGCTTTAGGTTTTAGGCTTTGGGCTTTGGGTGGCTGGTTTTATTTATTCCATCAATTTCAATTCCCTTAAAATGTCTTTTGTTATTTCATATCGCGCCTGAATTGTTTTATTAAAATCATTTGTTATAAAATTCATAGCGAAAAAATAAGGCGTACTATCTTTTTCGATATATCCGACTAACCACATTATATAATCTGTTTCAGTTAACCTTCCACCACCTGTTTTACCGCTGAATCTATAATCATCTGTTTGCTCCAAAACGATAATATTTTTAACAATGTCTATAGATTGGCGGGAAATTTTCGGTAACTCATAGTTGTAAAATTTTCTTAGGAAGTCTATCTGCTGATTTGCACTTATGCGAAACAATCCGGACAACCAAAATCGCGATGGAGGCCCAGTAAGGTTTTTATTGCCATAATCAAAAGAATTTATATATTCCTGGTATTTTTCTGTTCCAACTTGCTCTGCAATTGCAAAGTAGACCCAAATACATGAAAACTTCATTGCTGTTTTTAAAGTCTGATCCTGGTTCCATGGTTTGTTTGGCCATTCATGTCCATCCCATTTGATTATCTGATTTGTGTCTTTAATTATGTTTTCTTCTAAAGCAATTAATGAATTGGGAATCTTAAATGTTGATGCAGGTATATAACCAGTATCACATAGGTTGGGATTATATTTTATATATTCATTTTCAGACTGGTTGTAAATCACAAAACAACCGTCTGTTCCATATTTGTCAAATAGATATTTAAAATCCTTCTCAATAACTTTTTGTGAATACCCTGCCTGAAAAATTAATGCGAATGCTATTGCAAAGATTACTTGTTTCATTATTTTTTTGTGTTTCGAAGGTACGATATTGCCAACTGTCAGTTTTATCAAAAATTTCAACATCAAGTGATTAAATACTCCCTTTTCTCTGGATTAGCTGTCTTTTACACCATTTTTAAACAAAAGTCTTTAATATGCATTCGATTAATTCCCTTATAGGTTGAGTTTTCAGTTATTTCATCCATTGTCACAACATACTTAGGAAAATTGTCTGGTATTTCAAGTAAATTTCCATATTCTCTGTTTATTGTTTCCTCATTTGTTAACATGTAAGCAACCTGAACATAAATCTTTTCTCCAGACTTTTGCGCGATGAAATCAATTTCTTTATTACCCTCCTGGCCTACTGTTACCGAATATCCTGCCATTCTTAAATGCAGATAAACAACGTTTTCCAAAATTTTATGAATATCACTTGTTTTATAACCAACAATTGAATTACGAATACCAATATCTTCAAAAAAATACTTTTCACCTATTTCAAATACTTTTTTGCCCTCGATTCCTGTTCGCTTTACTTTAAAAATCAAAAATGATGTTTCAAGATATCCAAGATAATCAATAACAACCTGGGTTGAAATATTTATTTTTTGAGATTTTAAATAATCACTGATTTTCTTTGAAGAGACAATACTGCCAATATTGTCTGCTAAAAAAGCAATCAGATTTTCCAGGAACTTTACATTTCTAACTTTGAACCGCGTTACAACATCTTTAAGCAATATGGTATTATAAATACTTGTCAAATACTCATATGCAACTTGTATTTCAGGATTCAAATTTATAAGATATGGCAATCCGCCAAATGTGAGATAGTTCTGAAATGAAGCCACTGAATCCAGTAAATTATAGAACACTAAAAACTCATTATAGCTTAAACCAAATATTTTAATTTCTATATATCTGCCACTTAAAAAGGTAGCAAGTTCGCCCGAAAGCAGGTTAGCATTGCTGCCTGTGCAATAGATATCGTAATTACTCCTCGCGACAAGGTCTCTTAATGTAATCTCAAATGATTCAATATCTTGAATTTCATCTATAAAGAGTGCCACTTTACCATTCCCTTTTACATTTGCTTCTAAATAGAGAAAGAGATCATCTGAATTGGTTATTTGCGAGAACTCGTGTTGCTCTTTATTGATATAAATAATTTGTGTATCGGGACTTTGTTTTTTAATGAGGTCTCTCAATTGCAATAAAAGATAACTTTTCCCAACTCTGCGCTGGCCAGTTAAAATCTTTATCAACGATTTTCCAATAAAAGGTTTTAACCTGTCAATATAAATAGGTCTTTCAATGTATTCATTCATTTATTCTATAATTTAAACCTCAAACAAATATAGCATTTTCTTCAATTATAATTGAATGTTGGAATAAAAAATAATGTTCTTCACTCATAAACGAAGCAGTTTTGGGATTATAGTTTGTTGACAAGGGATTGCTTTATGAAATGCTGAGCATCTCGAAGTACCACAGTTTTTGCTCTTCATTGAAATTGCTGTTGCAGATTATACCTGCCCGTCAGACAGGTGTTTTGTGGTTTAAATCTAGTACTATTCACACTATGTTTTATGAGCATGTTAACAAATTGCATTATTCAATTACTAATTTATCCATCTTTAAAATCGACTCATTATCAGTGATTTTTAATATATAAATCCCTGAACTTAAATCAGAAATGTTAATCAATGAATTATTAGATACCAAATGCATAGCTTTCTGAAGTTGTCCCTGAATATTATAAATATAAATATAGGAATCCTGATAACTGCAATTAGAAAATATGATATTAACGGTGCTCGTGGCTGGATTTGGATAAATCATTATTTTTTTTGTTTTTGTATTATCTGATATTCCAGTAACTATCAACGGACTACCCCAAGTAACCCCTCCCTTTTTATAGTAAACTAATTTTCTTTCAGCACCACCTAAACAAAAAGCATGTATGCAAGAATAATATGGGCCACCAAGTCCTTTATAGTATTTATCATCGGTTAGGCACCCGTCAGCAATAATCATTCTCCAGCAAGAATCTCCTCCAAATGTAAACCTCTCATTACCACTCGGATTAATTTTAGATAGAGGTGATTCATTTATCATGTAATAATTATAGGTTATTACATCATCAATAATTATCGGTTCTCCCGGAAGCTTATCAAATAATGAATCAGCCTTGATTATTGTAACCAAAGTGTCGTTGTGGTATTTAAATGCGGAACTATCTGACCACCTTATATAAACACTCTGGTTTCGGTTTCGGACATGCACGCAGCTCGCAGCCCGAAGCTCACAGCTTTTTCAGACATGAAGATAAAGAGGAGGGTATGAATAAGGGAAAAGGATCAGGGTTCAATCATGTAAATAATCATTGTCTTTGTATGCTATTTATTTTAGATTTGTTTTTGTTCACATTCAAATACGTGCATATATAAACCTAAAAATTATACCATGAGGAAGAATTATTACATGATATTAGTTGTTACGGGGCTGTCCTTAAGCCTGTCCGGCTTGTCGCAAAACAAAGACAAAGCAACCTTCAGGGTGAACGAACCCGGTTTTTACCAGAACTCTATTCTGCGCGACGACCGTGAAGTGAAACAGCAGGTGAAACCGGCCGAAGTTAAAAAATCGCTGGTGGCAGATATGAGCGGGAAAGACCTGCCAAACAAAAAAGCAATGTATAAAAACCAACAATGGCACAATCCTCCTATCTCACAAGGCAATACCGGTAGCTGCTGGAGTTTTTCGGCCACATCGTTTTTTGAATCGGAGATTTACAGGCTTTACAAAAAAGAGGTGAAACTGTCGGAAATGTACACGGTTTACTGGGAGTATGTGGAAAAAGCACGCAGGTATGTGCAGCAAAGGGGTAACTCTGTTTTTGATGAAGGCTCAGAAGCCAATGCCTTAAAGAGGATATGGAAAGAATACGGTATCGTTCCTGCATCAGCATATACCGGGTTGCTGCAGGGCAGAAAATACCATAACCACGAAGAGATGGTAACCGAAATGAAGACCTACCTGGCATCGCTTAAAACAAATGCTTCATGGAATGAAAAGGAAGCGCTTGAAACAATCAAAGCGATCCTCGACCATTACATGGGTAAACCTCCGGTTGAAGTCACCGCGGACGGGAAAAAGATGACCCCGCAGCAATACCTGCACGATGTTCTGAAAATCAACCCTGCTGATTACGTGGATGTTCTCTCTTACATGCAGGAGCCGTTTCACGAATACGTGGAATACAAAGTACCCGATAACTGGTGGCACGATTCGGGTTACTATAATGTGCCCCTTGTTGAATTTATCGAAGCGCTGAAAAAGGCTGTGCGCGGCGGCTACACAGTGTTCATCGGCGGGGATGTTTCAGAGGCGGGTTTCGACCGCAAAACCCAGTGCGCCATTGTCCCCGATTTTGACATACCATCTGCATTTATCAGCGATGATGCCCGCCAGTTCAGGTTTACAAATAATACCACTACCGACGACCACGGGCTGCACCTTGTAGGTTATCTTGAAAAAGACGGCAGCGACTGGTACCTTGTAAAAGACTCAGGGTCAGGTTCACGCAATAACGATGAAAATGCGCCGGAATTCGGATACTACTTCTTTTCTGAAGATTATGTGAAACTGAAGATAATGGATTATATGGTGCATAAAGATGCCGTAAAGCATCTTTTCAGCAAGTAATACCTTTTTGTATGCAACCATTAACTTTATATAGCCATGAGGTCTTATTTATTCTTTGCCCTAACGGGACTTTTTGTCCTGAACACTGCATTTGCCCAGTTTTCGCAACGTACCAGGGATAGTATCAACCGGCTTAATTATGAAGACCACCGGTTAATGATGCAAATGCTCGGCATTTCGGAACTGCGCCCCGGCCCCTCCGGCGATCCTAACGCCCCCAATGCTGCCAACAGGGATGAAAGCAAGGCTTCACCCTATACCTCCCTTCCCGACCCGCTAATATTTAACAACGGCAGACCGGTGACCACCATTTCACAATGGGAACAGCGCAGGAAAGAAATATTTGAAGATTTCGACCGCGAAGTTTATGGCCGTTTGTCTGATAATATGCCTGCTGTGGAATGGAAGGTTATTGCCGATAAAGACACTACAGAAGGCATTTTTAAGGTTCGAATGAAAACACTCCGGGGTATCGCCGATCATTCAGCATATCCTGGAATAAAGGTCGAAATTGACCTCACTGTTGTTACACCCTCTGACATTAAACATGCTGTTCCTGTAGTAATGGAATTTGGATGGAGGTTGCCGGCAGGCTGGAAGATGCCGCCCTCAGAAGGCCCTTCATGGCAGGAACAATTACTCGCCAAGGGATGGGGCTATGCCATACTAATACCTGTGAGTTACCAGGCAGATAACGGGGCCGGCTTGCGATCGGGCATCATCGGCCTGGTGAACAAAGGGCAACCGCGGAAACCTGATGACTGGGGGTCACTGCGCGCCTGGGCATGGGGCGCCCAGCAGGCAATGGATTATTTCGGCACCGAACTGCAGGTAGATGAAAACAGGGTGGCCATAGCAGGGTTGTCGAGATATGGAAAAGCCGCTTTGGTGGCAATGGCTTACGAACCTCGAATCGCCGCAGGTTTTATTGGCTCTTCGGGAGCAGGGGGCGCTAAAATATTGCGGCGTATTTACGGCGAGCAGGTAGAAAACCTTGCTTCATCCGGTGAATATCATTGGTTTGCCCCAAATTTTATCAAATATGCCGGGCCCCTGACACCAAACGACCTGCCAGTAGATGCCCACGAGCTGATTGCCCTGTGTGCTCCCAGACCTGTCTTTATAAGCAGCGGCTCACCCGACGTTGAAGGACACTGGATTGACGCCAAAGGAATGTTCATTGCCACACTGCATGCCGGACCAGTATATGAACTTTATGGTAAAAAAGGGCTGAACACCTCCGAAATGCCCGGGCCTGGAGTAAGCTGCTGTGATGGGGAACTGGCTTTCAGGATGCACACAGGCGGCCACACCCTTGGCCCTAACTGGCCTTTTTTTATCAGGTTTGCTGAAAGGTATTTTAATCCATCTGGCATACAGGAGTAATCTAAAATAATTTGTTTCAAAAATTGCATTTTGATATAAACCTTTTTTGAAAAGACTATTTATCTGTTGAAGGCGGATAATATTTTTTTTATGAAGTTTTATTTTTTACTTTCGTCAATGCGAAAAAGACACTGTCGGTTCGCAAAAAATGATAAAATACTTAACACCCTGATCGCCCCTGAAATTTATGGTGAGTTTTGATCTCATATTGGTTTTCATCGTTATAACCTTTATCCTCATCTCACTTTATAATGATCTGCTTGGGGCATCATTCACATTCCTTATAGCAATTATTGTGCTGGGTGTATTTGGTATCCTCACTCCCCATGAAATAATCAGTGGTTTTGCCAACGAGCAGGTGGCCGTGGTAATCATGCTTCTATTGCTTGGGGATATCATCCGAAAAACGGAGGTGATAGAAAACCTATTCGATCGTTTGTTCAGGAAAGCAAAGAACTACAAAGGTTTCTTAAGCAGGATGACATTGATTGTTGCCGGATTTTCAGCCTTCCTCAACAACACCCCGCTGGTAGCCATTATGATGCCCTATGTTAATAGCTGGTGCAAACGAAACAACATTTCACCTTCTAAATTCCTGATCCCATTGTCGTATGCCGCGATACTGGGCGGGCAGGTTACACTCATCGGCACATCTACCAACCTAATTGTGAATGGTATGGTGGCAGAACAAACTATAGCCCCTGAGATTAGTTCGCTGCAGATGTTTGATTTTGTGTGGGTTGGAGTGCCTATGGTCATCATTGGTTATCTTTACCTGTTATTCTTCAGTGACAAAATACTGCCTTCGAGGGCCCCCATCTATGAGAAATATACCGGAAGTTCGCGACAATATATTATTGAAGCCAGGGTAAGAAATAATTCCGACCTTATGGGGAAAACCATACAGGAGTCAGGGCTGAAAGACCTCAGGGGATTGTACCTGATAGAAATGGTACGCGATTCTTTTCGTGTTTCACCCGTGGCAAACGACCTTATTATTGAAAAAAATGATGTGCTTCTATTCGCGGGCGAAACAGATGACATTGCAGAGCTTATAGGTTCAAATTCCGGTCTGGTGCTCCCACAGGTAGGCATGATGTCTAAAATGAAACGTACCGAAGTGGTCGAGATTATCGTCAGCCAGAATTCTTCGATCATAAACAAAACCGTTCGCGAGATAAATTTCAGGGGAAAATATGACGCGGCTGTAATTGCTGTTCACCGCAATGGCGAAACGATAGAAGGTAAAATAGACCATATTGAACTAAAAGCAGGGGACGTACTCCTTCTTTTCGCGGGTGAAGATTTTAACAGCCGTACCTCCGACTCAAGAGATTTTTATTTCATGACCAGGGTAAGGCATTACACCAAGCTTGAATGGTGGAAGATTGCTACCCTTTTTGGCGGCACCTTACTTGCCATTTTGCTTTCGGCGCTGCATGTCACCTCTTTGTTTATGGCCCTCATCATCCTGCTGTTGGTCGCCATGTCTATGAAAATAACTACACCCAAAGAACTGCCACACAGCATTGATTACAACCTTGCCCTTATTATTGTTATGTCGCTTGCTCTGGGTACTGCCATGATCAAATCGGGCGCCGCTGTTTTGATTGCCGATTTTCTTATAAACATATTTATGCCAATGGGCAAAGTGGGGTTGTTGTTCGGTATTTACTTTATTACTACCATTCTGGCGGCATATATCACCAATAAGGCTGCCGTGGGTATTATCTTTCCTATAGCGCTTACCATAGGGCATAACCTCGAGCTGAACCCGTTGCCCTTTGTGCTCACGGTGGCTTATGCTGCTGCTGCCAATTTCATGACCCCCATAGGCTACCAGACCAACCTGATGGTTTATGGCCCGGGCAGTTACTCTTTCAAAGATTTCTTCAGAATAGGGTTCCCAATCACCATTATTTATATGATTGTAACCGTGGCTATTCTATCGCTTGTTTATTTTTGAAAACAGCACAACATGAATACCGGGATTATTTTACATATTGCAATTAATGCAGCTATCGAGGCAGGTAAACAAATCATCAGGGTTTATCATTCCGGAAATTTCGGCATCGAACAAAAAAATGATGCTACACCGGTTACCATTGCTGACATTGAATCAAACAACGTACTTCAAAAAAGCCTGGCAGCAACAAGGCTTCCCGTTTTAAGTGAGGAGGCGGCGAATATCCATTTCTCACAAAGAAAACTCTGGAAAAAATACTGGCTCGTTGATCCGCTCGACGGCACTAAAGAATTTATCAAACGAAATGATGAGTTTTCAGTCAATATAGCGCTCATGAATGAATACACGCCGGTTGCCGGTATAATTTTTGCACCCGTAACCCGCATACTCTATTATTCGTTGCCGGGTAAGGGTGTTTTTAAGGTTTACCTGGATACCGTTGATGACCATGCTGCTGAAAGCATGACCGAAATAGCCGGAAAAGCCGAAAGACTTCACGGCACAACCCAGAGAAGAGATATGGTGGTGATAGCAAGTAAAAGCCACAAGTCGTCACAATTAAAGGATTATATTACCGAACTGAAAAAAAAGACATTGACTGTGAAAGTAATTTCCATGGGCAGCGCCCTTAAATTCGGTCTTATAGCCGAGGGTGCAGCAGATGTTTACCCGCGGTTCGGCCCCACTATGGAATGGGACACTGCTGCCGGGCATGCAATAATGAATGAACTGGGTTTCCATGTGAATGATGCCCTGACCGGTTTACCACTAAGCTATAACAAGCCCGATCTTAAAAATCCGTGGTTTATCGCAAAGAATAACAGGGTATAAGCCTTTGTTCAATTATTCGGTAAGTTTTACCCCTCCGTAATTGGTGCTGATATATACCTTTGCTCTTGTATTGCTGTTGTTTCCTACCAATCCGTTAATTTTCTGCTCATTGTTTTCGTTAAACCTGTTCACGCGGGCATTATCAGGAATGGTAATTTTTGCATATTTGGCAAAGCCGTCAATGTGATAGGAGGCCCCCTGTTCAACTGCCAGTGTATAATTACCATAGCTGCTGATTACTTTAATACCCTCAAATGTTGCTGGTATTTTATATGCAACAAAGTCGCTGTATTTGGTTTCTGCAACCAGTTTTTCGGTTATTTCCTGTACCTTAAAATTGGTATATCCGGCTGTTGTTACCAGGTTCGTAAGCTTTCCAAGCCTGTAAGTGTCATATTTTGATTCAGAGACAATGGAAGTACCGTTGGTAACAAACACCTTGGAGTATTTGCTAAGAATGACAAGGGCTTTCGAATCCTCTACCTCAACATTTGAGTATTTTATATCGAATTTTATCCACACAGCCTCCTGTATGCTTGTGTTTGATGAATATGCTAGGTTTACTTGCATAAGCGGTTTTTCACCATTATGCAGCAGCCTGTTGGCTTTTAAATTCCCATATTTTATATCAATAGTCGAAGTGGAGTGAAGTTCGTTAATATACACATTTCCGTATTTGTTTTCAAGTTGCAAGGGTATAGTGGCAGGCATCATCACAGAATATGAAATATCAATCAGTTTACCTGAATTTTGCTGAAACAGCTTTCCAAAATCTTCCTGAAATTCGGTCTTAACACTTATGATATTTCCAAGTTCAGAAAATTGAATATCTATCTGGTCGAACAGATTTTGTGCTTTTTCTTCATTGCTTCCTCCTACAGTAATGGTTACCTCCACCGAAATCATTTTTCTGTCCCAGTTTTTAATATCCACATTGCCATATTTGTTTTCAATTTGCAACTGGGTGCCAGGCTGCACATTGTATTCCCTTTTGTACTTTTTTTTGTACCCGTCATCATTTGCAAAAACAGAAGCAAGAAGCAAAACCTGCAGAAAGAGAACTGCTAAGTGATATTTATAATTAAAATTTCTCATTGCTGTGATATTATAATTTATATACATTTTTCGTTCGCGTAATTCATTGTACTTTCGATAATCTCAAGTTTAAGCTGGTAATGATAAACCAATGCACTGATCACTCTTTCGTCGCGGGGGTTTTCTTCCAGGTCGTTTAAAATTGATTCGATTGATTTCTCCAGTTCCCTGAAACAGGACTGGAAATCTTTTTTCTGAGATGGACATTTGGCTAATACCTCGTTAAGTTCCTGAATATTCAAATTTACCAGGTTTCTGTAATAGGTATTGATTTCCTGTACCTCCTGCGAGACTGTGCCGGCTACCTGTTTATTAACCGGAGGGGTCTTATGCAGCATCACAACAGATACAACCAGCAAAATAACAGCAGCGACGGCTGCAACATGCACAAGCCTCCTGATCCATCGCTCTCTCTTTAGCCCTGTCTGCTGCGCATCAAGTTTTTCTAAAAACTTATTGAAATGGTTTGCAGATGGCTCCCCCGAATCGAATAATTCGCGGTTATCCCTGAATATTTCCTCAAGTTTTTTCATCTTCCTGCTTGTTTAAAATCTCCGTTAGTTTTTGTTTTGCCCTTGTTAGCTGCGAGCGCGAACCAGATGGGGTGATTTTAAGTATCTGTCCTATTTCTTCATGATCGTAACCCTCAATAAGGTAAAGCGATAAAACCACACGATATCCGTCGGCTAAACCTGCTATGGCTTGTTTAATCCTGTTTACCTCCCCGATTATCTCCTCTTCATTTTCTAAAGAATATTCTTCAGTTTCGTAATTTTTTACCGTGTCATCAATAACTTCAAAGATTGCTTTTCTGCTGCGCAGCAGGTCAATGGATTTATTGATAACAATTTTTTTCAGCCAGGCACCAAAATCCACCTCCCCTTTGTAGGTGTTTATCTTTGTGAATGCCTGCAGGAAGGATTCCTGCATAATATCTTCGGCATCTGCAGGGTTGTTGACCATCCGGAGCGCGGTATTATACATAGCTTTATAATACAACTTGTAAATTTCGAACTGAGCAGCCTGGTCCTGCTTCCTGCACCTTTCAATCAGATGCCGGTGAATATTCTGGCGTTGCCCCTCCCTGAAATTCATAAATGTTGTTTAAAAGACGAAACGATTATTACAACGCTGCATGAGTTGTTATAAAATGTGATTTTACACAATGTGAAGCAATTTACATAGAAAATGTTAATCTGCAATATATTTAGTGTCTGTCTTTAAAGTCCTCATACTTCGTTGCGCTCGTCTACGAACTTTAAAGAACAGCCACACAACTTTATGGACAAACACTATTTATTTCAGCCCATGCAGGTTTAAATGCATATTAACCCCGGCAAATATCCATACACCGGGCTGCACAACACTGCCAAAATCACGGTATTTAGCATTTAACAGGTTAGAACCTTCGAGGTAGGCTTCGCCGTCCTTCAAATTAAGCTGAAACCTCGCGTTAAGCAAAAAGAAAGGCTTATAGGCTTGTTCAGACATATCTTTATCGGTAAATGTTCCGTTTCTGTCCTGCCACGTGAGGTTCCATGTCATTTCAAGCGATTTATATACTTTATGGCTAAACCTTGCCGTAAATTTATGTTTCAGATAATCGAGGGCATAGGCAGAAATATATTCGTTGCTGTTTTTATCAGTTGACAGGTAACTGTAATCAAGGTAATAATACTTCAACCAGTTTACCCGCGATACATTATTACGGTTGTTATACCCTGCACTCAATTGTATTCCCGAGGTATTGAGACCAGTGTGGTTCATCGTGGTGTATTTTGCCTCACCGGGGGCTTTTACCCAGTCTATAATATCATTGCCCGCACGGTGAAAGACAGTTGCCTGAATGCTAACTGCCGGAAGGTTTAACTTGTAACCCCCTTCCATGGTGACAGCTTTTTCGGGTTTCAAACCCGGATTACCGGTATTTGAAGGACCGTTGTAATAGAGGTCGGTATATGTAGGCATACGCAGCGACTGGTTTACAGAAACAAACAGTCTGCCGTGCGCACCAAATCTTTTTCCGGCTTCGGCTCCGGTAAAAACATTCATGGTGTTAAAATTATGGACAAAACAAAGTGCCCCTCCTGATAAATAAAAAGTTTTAAGTTTAATTACGTGTTCTGCAAAAAAGTTGAAAACATCCCTGCTATCGCCCCTGCTGAATACCCCTCTTGCCTCACCCCGCACTTCAATTACCCTTTTGAGTTCATTTCCGAGCACATTGCTTAAGATGCGGTCATATTTATATTCCATGCCAAATGATGAACTGCCGGCACGTGTATTTAATGTGATATTAACACCTGCTGCCACAACATCTGAAAGATGGTAATTATGGCCTGAATAGTAATTATGGTCTTCATAGATACCTGGTATATACACTGCTGTATCATGACCGTTGACAAAAAAACCGTTCAAAAACCGGTATCTGTCTTCCCTGAAAAGCTCAAAGCGGTCGTTGTGCCTCCGCCAGGCAATGTAATATTTCGATTTGATTTTTTTATCCAAATTAAATTTCAACGCAAAAAATTTGCTTTTTACCTGTTCATATTGTTCAGGGTAACGGGCTGTGTAAAAACTGTTGGCGCCAAAGGCCTTTTTGCTGTATCCGGCCTGAAGTTCAAAAATACCTGAGGAAAGCTTATAGTCAGCCTTGTAATAACCACTGTAATCATAAAAATCGGTATTATCGGCATACCCAACCGAGCCCCTTCCCGAAACTGAAATGAAACTGGATAATTTACCCGATTTGTATCCCAGGGTAGTTGCCGCTGAATAAAAGCCGTGTTGCCCGGCAGTAATCAATAAACCGAGCTGGTCTTCTTCGGTCATGCCTGTTATTATATTTACAGCCCCGCTAAAGGCATTGGCACCGTATACCCTCGAGCCGGGGCCTTCGAGTATTTCGATTTTGTTAATTGCGTTATATGGTATGGGTAAGTTAAGATTATGGTGACCTGTTTGCGGATCGTTGAAGGGTATGCCGTTAATGAGGACGAGGGCCTGGTCGAAAGACCCTCCCCGCATACCCAGGTCGGCCTGCACCCCGAAATTTCCTCTTTGCCTGATGTCGGTACCGGGCAAGAATTCAAGAAGATCGGCGGGCGACCGCGCAGGCGCTGAACTCAATTCAGCATAAGGGATTACAGAAATAACCCGTGCCACATTGGGGTATATACCCGGCGCCCGTTGACCGATAACTTCAACTTCTTCAACGTCTATTTTTAAAGGTAGAATAATGGTATCGGACTGTGCAGCCACCGGGCCCTTATACGTAAGTATGGTGTATGTTACCAGCAGTGTGCAAATTTTTATTTCCTTTTTAAGGCTTGTAAAAACGCCATGTTTTTTTCTAGACCATTTTCTGAAATGGATTTCAATGTTATTATGTTGGTGCAGATATTTCATTATTTTTAGAATTAAAGACAGGTTTAATCAGAATTTATCAACAAATTATTTTTTTTTAAGGTACAAAACTAAGTAAAAAAATCATGTTTCGGTATGTGCTTTTCCCTAAAAAAACAAGTCATGCCCTTTGCCTGTAATCCTTTGCAATTAAGCGTTTCAATGAAATATACCAAAAGGGTCAGGACATTTTTTACCTGGCTGCATCCGCGAATTTTGCTTCTGAAAATCCTAAGTATGTAAATATCATGTTTGTAAAATGAACCCAAAAAAATTTGTATTAAAAAATTAGTTTTATATTTTTGTGATCAAATCCTGTATAGTATTAAATAAATCATTAAAAAATTAGGAACATGAAAAAGTTAAGTTTGTTGCTTGTATCAGTTGCTCTTTTTAGTTTTGTATCACTAAACTCTTGCAAACAAGCCCCTAAAGCTGAAGAAGCCGTTGAAGAAGCTGTTGAAGAAGTAGTTGAAGAAACTGAAGCTGTTGCTGACACTGCTGCTGCAGTTGTTGAAGAAGCAGTTGAAGAAGTAGCTGAATAAGCGAAAAAAAAAGAGACATGAAAAGCAGGGGTAAGCTCCTGCTTTTTTTGTTTTATAGAAAACACAAAAGAGAAAAGAACAAATATCCTGTTATTGATAATTGACCCGAAACATATCTTATCTCTTAATTTTCATTCAGATAAGCATAATTTAACCATCCAGAAGTAAAAATTTTAAAAATTTTTTTATCTTTTTTTTTGCCGGTTATAAAATAATATTTAATTTTAACCGTTTGGTTAAACTAAATGGTTATACCATTTGATTAAATTTGAACTAATGACAAATTATTCGTCAGATACTGAAGGTAAAATTCTCGAAGCGGCAAAAAAGGTCTTTATAGAAAAAGGCCTTGAAGGGACAAGGATGCAGGAGATCGCGAATGAAGCCAAAATAAATAAAGCCCTTTTGCACTATTATTACCGAACTAAAGAGAAACTGTTTAATGCCGTGTTTCAGTTTGCTATTACAAGGTTTATACCTCATATTGAAGGCATTTTTAATTCTGATAAGAACTTTTTTGAAATACTTGAAGCAATTATAGAACAGTATATTACACTTATAAGCAAGAATCCCTTTATCCCTATTTTTGTACTGCATGAAATAAACCGTCATCCCGACCGCTTAGCTGACATTATAAAGTCTGCAGGCATACAACCAAAAATATTGATTGAAAAAATAGAAAAAGAGGTGGAAAAAGGCACCATCAGGCCTGTTTCAGCACTCAACCTGATTGTAAATATAATTTCATTGTGTGTTTTTCCTTTCGCAGCCAGACCTTTAATTCAGCGGTTATTGTTTGATAACGACAAACATGCTTATACCACTTTTATCCAAAGCAGAAAAACTGAAGTGACCAGTTTCATTATCAATGCAATCAAAATCTGAACGATGAAAAAAATATTGATGATAAAAATTACATTATTTTGCTGCTCTTTTACTTTTTGCCAGGATTCCGTGAATATCTGGCAATGTTTCAGGGGCGCTGAAACCAATCATCCTCTTTACCGGCAAAAAGAGCTAAATAAAGAAATATCAGGGTATGAGGTTGCCAACACTACCAAATCATGGTTCCCTGATATATCAGTGAGCGGACAGGCAACATACCAGTCTGATGTGGTAGGCTTCGGCACCTTCACTGCCCCACACGACCAGTATAAATTATACATGGAAGCAAACCAGCAGTTATACGATGGAGGCACAACAACAAAAAGTAAAGCAGTTGAACTGTCAAAGCTTGAAATTAACCAGCAACAGCTTGAGATTGAGTTTCACAATATCAGGCAGCAGGTAAATTCAGTGTATTTTTCAATTGCCATTCTAAAGAAGAACGCTGAAATGCTGCGTATCACCAGGTCTGAACTGGGCGAAAAGCTCAAAACTGTTCGTGCGGCTGTGGAAAATGGAGCTTTATTGCCCGAAAATGAATATGTATTGATGGCTGAAATCCTGAAAATTGAAAGCAGGGAAGAAGAACTTAATTATAATGTTACTGCGGCCGTTGAAACACTCAACAAGCTTACAGGGCTTGCAACTTCGCCTGAAAGTGTATTTAAGATACCAAATGGCATTCAATTGAGCGACAGCGTTTCTGAAAGACCGGAAACAGCAGCTTTCGATATTCAGAAAACATTGGCTGAAAACAACATCGGGTTGCTTAAAACTGTCAACCGACCGAAACTTTATGCCTTTGCACAGTCGGGTTACGGCAAACCCGGGCTGAATATGCTGAATGATGAATTTGACTACTATTACATAGCAGGACTTGCCTTGAAGTGGAACCTCATAGACTGGGGCGAAAACCATAACAAGATCAAATCGGGGAATCTGCAGCTACAATCAATTGAACTCAACAAGAACAATTTCGACAGGAAAATTAATATTGCCTTACAAAATGAACTGGCAAAAATCAATCATTACACTTCAGCGATCGGCAAAGACAGGCAACTGATCGAACTGCAGGGTAAAATTAAGGAAAGCGCCTCGGCTAAATTTCAAAACGGCGCCATTACTGCCACAGACTATATTGCCGAATCGAATGCTGAACTTATGGCACGTATCCGGCACGAAACAAACATTATTTTACTGGCTCAGTCAATTATTAACTATCAGTTAATCAAGGGAGATATAAAATTATGATAAACAGATTTTGTTATTACAGCGCCCAGCTTTTACTGTTGCTTGGCATAATGGCCTGCGGTAACGGCAATGACATTGCCGATGCATACGGCAACTTTGAATCGGAAGAGATAATCGTTTCTTCACAAAGTACAGGTGAACTGATAAATTTCTATGTGGAAGACGGTGATGAAATAGCTGAAGGAATGTTTGCAGGTATAACAGACACCGTTCCGGTATCCCTGCAGCTTGATCAGCTCTGCGCACAAATGAAAACACTTGCGGCAAAGAAAATTAATATTCAGGCACAGGAAGAAGTTCAAAGAGAACAGTTGAAAAACCTGGAGCGCGAAACCAGGCGTATTGAAAACCTTTACAAACAGCAGGCTGCAACCGAACAGCAATATGAAGACCTGCTTGGAAAACTAAACGTAACCAAAGCACAGCTTAAGTCTGTTGAAACACAATACCAGGCTGTTAACGCAGAAAACGAGGTACTCGTAAGCCAGATGAGATTGCTGGAAAACCAGTTGCAGAAGTGCAAAATCATCAATCCCGTAAAAGGAAGAGTGCTTGAAACCTATGTTAACAAAGGCGAACTGGTTACGGCAGGTAAAGCGCTCTACAAGATCGCCAATCTTGATGAAATGGAACTAAAAGTATATGTAAGCGGCAGCCAGCTTGCCGGGATAAAAATCGGTGATAATGTTAAAGTAATGATTGACAAAGCTAAGAATGAACCAGGGGAATACCAGGGAACAGTTTCGTGGATTTCTTCAGAAACGGAATTTACCCCGAAAATTATCCAGACACGCGAGGAGAGGGTCAACATGGTTTACGGGATAAGGATTAAGGTAAAAAACGATGGCTCTATCAAGATTGGCATGCCCGGGGAAGTTGTATTTTCAAAACCTTCAGCACTATGAGAATTCATTACATCATGCACGAAACCTTTGAAGGGTTGGGTTGTATTCATCAGTGGATAATGCAGCATAACCACGAGGTTACATTAACAAGAAGCTATCTGTCGGAACCCTATCCGCCTGCAGATGATATTGACTGGCTCATCATTATGGGTGGCGGGATGAGCACGTATGAAGAAGATAAGCACCCCTGGCTTAAAACCGAGAAGCAATTCATCCGCCGGTCAATAGACTCAGGAAAAATTGTACTGGGTATATGCCTTGGCGCCCAACTTGTAGCCGATGCCCTCGGGGCAAAGGTTTATCCGGGCACGTACCCTGAGATTGGATGGTTTCCTGTTTCACTGAACACCAAAAACCTTCCCCGCGAACTTAAACATTTACCGCAATCGCTTACCGTTTTTCACTGGCATGGCGATACATTCGACCTTCCCGAAGGCGCCATACACCTTGCCTCGTCAGAAGCCACAATAAACCAGGCTTTTATCTATAAAGAAAAAGTACTGGCGCTGCAGTTTCACTACGAGATGGATGAAATATCTGTAAAAACAATGCTCAGCCACGCAGGCACACATCTTCAAAAATCAAAGTACGTGCAGACGGCTGAAGAAATAATGGCAGGGATGCACTTTACCGCTGAAAACAACCGGATTATGTACAACCTGCTCGACTACCTTCAAAACAGCTAAACTGAAAAACGTGATCAGCATCAGCAACATATCAAAAACATTCGGCCAGATTGCTGCACTAAGCAATATTACCCTTGAAATACCTGCAAAACAGATTTTCGGTTTCATAGGCCCTGATGGCGCAGGTAAAACAACCCTTTTCAGACTTATAACCACTTTGATGGTACCTGATAGCGGGGCCATTCTGGTAAACGGTTTCGATACTGTTAAAGAGTATCGCAGAATCAGAATGTTTACAGGGTATATGCCGGGAAGGTTTTCTCTTTACATGGACCTCACTGTAGAAGAGAACCTTAATTTTTATGCAACCATTTTCGGTACCACCCTTGAAAAAAATTATCATCTTATTAAATCGGTATATTCACACATTGAACCTTTCAGAAAAAGACTTGCCGGTAAGCTTTCAGGGGGTATGAAGCAAAAACTTGCCCTGTCGTGCGCGCTTATCCACAATCCTGAGATACTTGTGCTCGATGAGCCGACTACCGGCGTGGATGCCGTTTCACGCAAAGAGTTCTGGGAACTGCTTCACGAACTTAAACAAAAGGGGATGACCATTGTTGTCTCAACCCCTTACATGGATGAAGCCGCAAAGTGCGATACGATAGCCCTGGTCCACAAAGGAAGACTGCTTGAAACCGATAAACCGGGAAAGATAACAGGCAGTTTTAAAGAACACCTCTTTGCTGTTTCAGGAGAAAATCAGTTCCGTCTTATTAACGACCTCAGGAATTATCAGCCGGGTGTTTCCGCATATCTTTTCGGACAGGCCATACATCTGAGCTTTAACACTAAGCCCGATATCAACCACCTTAAAATGCACCTCGCCAAATCGGGACATGGCGATGTGAAGGTTGAACCCATAATGCCGTCTGTTGAAGACTGTTTTATCTCATCTATGACAAGTTCAGGTAATCATTAAAAAACATCAAGAATGAACAGCGCCGGGAAAATCATAGAAGTAAAGGACATGGTAAAAAAATTCGGGCAGTTTGTTGCCAACGACCATCTAACCTTTGATGTATACAGGGGTGAGATTTTTGGTTTCCTGGGTGCCAACGGCGCAGGCAAAACAACTGCCATAAAGATTTTATGCGGGCTTTCTTTGCCTACATCGGGGGAGATTAAAGTTGCCGGATATGATGTTTATACAGGCCGTGAGCAGATAAAAACAAGGATCGGCTACATGAGTCAGAAATTCTCGCTATACGAAGACCTCACGGTAAAGGAAAACATCAGGTATTATGCAGGTATCTACGGTTTGCCGCGGAGAGAAATCAACATTAAGACCAAGACCCTCCTGGAAAGGCTGAATATCTGCAATATTGCCAATACGCTTGTAAGGGAAATACCTTTGGGATGGAAACAGAAACTCGCGTTTTCGGTAGCTGTTTTTCACGACCCCGAACTGGTATTTCTCGATGAACCCACTGGCGGTGTTGACCCCATTGCCCGCAGACAGTTCTGGGAGCTGATATACGAGGCAACCGGACATGGCATTACTGTTTTTGTAACTACACATTATATGGACGAAGCAGAGTATTGCCACCGGGTATCCATCATGTCGGAAGGGAAAATTTCGGCACTTGATACTCCCGAAAACCTGAAGAAGCAATACCATGCCAATGATATCAACGAGGTATTTGTAAAAATTGCAAGAAACAACTGACATGAATAATCTCGCAGGATTTATAAAAAAAGAGTTCATACACATCCTCAGGGACCCGCGCACGCTGATCATTCTCTTTGGTTTGCCGGTAGTGCAGATACTGATTTTCGGATTCGTGATACGTAACGAGATACAGGATGTGAAAATCGCCATCCTCGATTATTCAAAAGACGATGTAACCCGTGAGATAACCAATAAAATACTCTCTTCCGGCTTTTTCGTGTTAAGCGAAAACCTAACCGAAAACAACGATATTGAAGAAATTTTCAGGGAAGGGAAAATCAGGGAGGTTGTAATATTCGAAAGCCAGTTTGCAAGGAAACTTGAACGCGAGGGCAAGGCCTCTGTCCAGGTCTTGGCCGATGCATCCGATCCTAACTCGGCAAGCCTTGTTGTAAATTATACACGCGGGATTATATTTGATTACCTGAAAAAGGCCAGCAAAGAAGCAGCCCAACCCCTGAAAATCAATGCCGAAGTACGTATGATGTACAATCCCGGTTTAAAGAGCGCTTTTATGTTTGTCCCCGGTACCATGGCCCTTATCCTGATGCTTGTCTCGGCTATGATGACCTCAATCTCTATAGCACGGGAAAAAGAAACGGGCACCATGGAAGTGCTGCTTGTATCGCCGCTGCGCCCTATACATATCATCGTGGGCAAAGTTACACCCTATATATTGCTTTCGTGTATCAATGCTGTTGTAATCATAGCACTCGGTTATTTTGTTTTCGGACTTCCTGTTAAAGGCAGCCTTGTGCTTCTGCTTGCCGAAACTGTCTTATTTATCTCACTGGCGCTGTCACTGGGTATTCTTATTTCCACCATGGCAAGCAACCAGCAAGTGGCTATGTTTCTTTCGGTTTTCGTGCTCATGCTTCCGACAATACTGCTGTCGGGGTTCATCTTCCCGATAGAAAACATGCCAAAAATATTACAATGGGTCACTTTTATTGTGCCCCCGAGGTATTTTATTGAAATCCTGAGAAGTATTATGCTCAAGGGTACCGGTTTTTTCAATATATGGCAGCAGACAACAGTTTTGATTGGAATGACACTGTTTTTTATAATCCTAAGTGCAGTGAAATTTAAAACCAGGCTTGAATAACCATGCAGACCATCTTATTTATATTACAAAAAGAGTTTTTACAGATTTTCAGGAACAAGACCATGCTCCCGATTATCGTTCTAGTACCTTTTATCCAGTTAATCATCCTGGTAAACGCGGCCACGCTTGAGATGAAACGTATCAATATGGAAGTGGTAGACAACGATATGTCTTCGTCTTCAAGAAAGCTGGTTGACAGGTTCAGGGCATCGCCGTTTTTCAGCATTACCAGGACTACTTTTTCGATAAAAGAGGCTGAAAAAGACCTGCTTGAAGGCCGTACAGGTTTTGTGCTGCATATTATGCCCGGTTTTGAAGAGAAACTCGGAAAAGAAAGCAAAGCATCCGTTCAATTGCTGGTTGATGCCGTAAACGGCATGACAGCCAGCCTCACCAATGCCTATGCACAATCGGTTATATCGGATTATAACAGCGACATGGTAAAAGCCAGGGGTGGAAATGCATTCATAAGCATAATGCCAAAAACCATTGACATTGAATCATCTTATTGGTATAACCCGCAGCTTAACTTTAAATATTACATGGTACCGGGTATCCTTGTCATCCTTGTTTCGATGATCGGGGCTTTTCTCACCGCGCTGAATATCGTAAGGGAAAAAGAGACCGGTACCATAGAGCAGATCAATGTTACCCCTATAAGGAAATACCATTTTATCATCGGTAAGCTGATCCCTTTCTGGATCATTGCCCTCTTCGAGCTGGCGTTCGGTTTGTTTCTAGGGAGGATATTGTTCGGCATGCCAGTTGTCGGCAGCCTGGGCCTGCTTTTTCTGTTTGCATCCGTTTACCTGCTGGTCGTGCTGGGATTGGGATTATTACTGTCAACCATGGCACAGTCGCAGCAACAGGTAATGTTTCTCTCGTTCTTCTTCCTTATTACCTTTATCCTCATGAGTGGAAT
The DNA here is from genome assembly GCA_016936215.1 of Bacteroidales bacterium. Classification (GTDB taxonomy): domain Bacteria; phylum Bacteroidota; class Bacteroidia; order Bacteroidales; family UBA10428; genus JAFGPL01. Next base: position 40,022 of record JAFGPL010000244.1, on the reverse strand, counting down.
TTTCACCCCGGCAGAAAGCATGCCTGCATGGGGTCAAAAAGCAAACCTGTTAAATCCTTTTGCTTATTTCATGCGGGTTATCAGGATGATCCTTTTAAAAGGTTCAGGTTTTAAAGACATTGCGGGCGATCTCATAAGTATCACCATATTTGCAGCCATTACCCTTGGCATGGCCATCTGGCGTTACCGGAAAGCAGCATGATAGCCGGTCGTTTGCTGTTAAAATTAATCCTTTGCATGATTCGGATACCGGAATAAACCTGCAGCAATAAAAAGGTACCATGCCAGTGCAAAAATTCCTCCAACACCAACAATAAAATACACCCCCCGGGAGGTTATACCAAAAAAAGATGAGAGTATCTCGAACAAAAGCAGGAAAGTAAAGGCAATAAGGCCGGTAATCCCTGCAGACTTTTTGAGTATTTTCCCTTTGATAATAACTATTGAAACTATAATACCGGCAATCTGGCCAAGGAAAAATCCCGGAAAAGTCCCGGGGGTATGGCTTGCCCCTTTGGCAAATAACGCCTCACCGGCGGCCAGCAGAATGGCCTTTTCATCAGCAGAGGATGTGTTCAAATATTTATCGGCAAGATGTATGAACGGAAATACAGCATTATCTGCCATAAATATTGCATAACTAACAACGCAAAGAAGCAATGCAAAAGCAGCTGCCACCTTTTGTTTGTCACGGTGTAATCCATAAAGTGCAAAATACACAGGCAATGCAAGGGTAGTGGCGAAAATATTTATCAACCCCATATTGCGCATCGCCATAAAGCGGTTTGTGTTATAAAGCTCAAAAACCTGCAAGGTATTGAACTCTGCAATAGTGCCATCGGGCAGCGCAGTGAGCATTATTTCTGCAACCATAAACAAAAAAGCAAGCAACGCGCATATTGCACCAATCTTATAAAACACTGACCATTGTTTTTCCATATTCTATTTTTAAAAATGTATTCCCTGTTTTGATGTTGCCGAAATTAGAAACAGTTTACCCCCTGTAACTGTAATACGACTGGCAGGCACCTTCGCCAGAGACCATGCATGCACCCACAGGATTGGCAGGTGTGCATACCTTGCCGAACAATTTGCAGTCAACAGGGAGTTTTGTTCCTTTCAATACTTCGCCGCAGATACAGCCTTTCGGCTCGATGGTGGGTTCAACATCAACTTGTACCTGTTTTTCGGCATCGAAAGCACTAAAGACAGGCCTAAGGCCCAGGCCACTTTTCTTGAGCACACCCAGTCCGCGCCACCAGTCATCGCGTGGCACGAACACCTCGTTTACCAATGTCTGTGCTTTGGTGTTGCCCCTGTCGGTAACCACCCGCCTGTATTGAATTTCAATTTTATGCTCACCATTCTCTATCTGCCTTACCAGCATGTAAACAGACTGCAATAAGTCTACCGGCTCAAAACCGGAAATGACCACCGAGATTTTATGTTTTACCATCAGTTTTTTGTACATGGCGGTGCCGGCAACAGCGGTTACATGACCCGGGCCTATGTACCCGTCAATTTTCACTCCCTCGTCAATGAGGGCAGACATGGCAGGGGGCATAATCTTATGGGCGCTGTAAAGAAAAAAATTATGAAGCCCAAGCTTCGCTGCCTCTTTGATGGCCACTGCGCTTGAAGGGGTGGTAGTTTCAAAACCTATCGCGGGGAATATTATCTTTTTGTCTGGGTTTGCTTTTGCAATCTCAATGGCTTCGAGCACCGAATACACGATCCTGATATCTGCGCCCCCGGCTTTCTCTTCGGCAAGCGTAGAGGAAGAACCGGGAACCCTTATCAGGTCTCCGTAAGTAGTGATGATCACTTGCGGGAGCCTCGCCATGGCCACACACCGGTCAATATAGTTGCGGGAGGTAACGCACACCGGGCACCCGGGACCGGAAAGAAGGCGTATGGTGGGAGGAAGTAGTGTATGAATGCCAAACCTTCTGATGGCCATGGTATGCCCTCCGCACACCTCCATAATGGTAACGGGGGTTTTTGAAATCTGCCTGATCTTTTTTGAAAGTTCTGCAACAAGCGACCTGTCCCTGAATTCGTCCACATATTTCATGCATACCCTCCTGCTTAAACAAGGTTTTCAGGATTGTTCAGCTCTTCAAGCAGCCTGATTGTTTCAAGCGCTTCCTCCTCACTTATTTTCTGCAGGGCAAATCCTGTGTGGATCAAAACGTAATCCCCCACCCTTGCATCATCAACCAGGTGGAGACCGGCATTTACAATAGCCCCCCCCACGGAGGCTTTGGCAATATCACCATTAATTTCCAATATTTTTCCCGGTATTCCAAGACACATGTTATTTCCTTCTTTTAGCTGCTATCACCAGTTGCCCCAGCGCTATGCCACCATCGTTGCAGGGCACCCTGTGATGCGAAAATACTTCAAAATTGTTTTTTTCGAGCAATGCCTCCACCCTTTCAGTTAAATATTTATTCTGAAAAGTGCCTCCAGAGAGGACAACCTTGTTAAGGGCAGTTTCGCGCCTTATCTTCAGGACAACCTTTAAAACAGTATAAATAATGGTATTATGAAATTTGGTAGCCATGATTTCAACAGGGGTTCTTTTTTTAATGTCTTCAATTAACTGCTGGAACATTTCAGCAAACGAAATGACTTCACCCACTGCAATCTCATACCTTGAACTTACTGAACCGACTGTAAGCGCTTCAAGGTGCATGGGAGCCTCAGCATGGTAGTTAGCAACCGTACATACATCGAGCAAGGCAGCCACGGCATCAAAAAGCCGCCCGGCACCTGATGAAAGCGGAACATTTATGTTTTTATCTATGGCTTCGATAATGCGATCGAGCTTTTTTTCTTCCATTTTATTGAGAAAAGGAATATCGAGCAATTTAATATGCGGGCCAAAAACCTGGTAAAGATATGAAACCGCGGTACGCCAGGGTTCTTCAACAGCCTTGTCACCACCGGGCAGTGGTATGTACCTGAAGTGCAGGTACCTCTCAAAGCCTTCCAGGTCGCATATTAAAAATTCGCTTCCCCAGATATGGCCATCCTCACCCAGGCCGGTGCCATCAAAACTCACCCCTATTACCTTTTCATCGAGACCATGTTCGGCTATACACGAAGCAATGTGCGCGTGGTGGTGCTGAACGGCAAGTTTTTCTGTGTCCTGCCCGAGAACATACTTTGAAGAAAGGTAATCGGGATGCAGGTCGTGAACCATTAGTTCAGGGTGAAAACGAAACAGCCTTTTAAACTTTTCAATCGTTTCGGTGTAGAACGTAAAGGTCTCGATATTTTTGAGATCTCCGATATGCTGGCTCAAAATGGCCTGTTGTCCTTTGCCAATGCAAAAACAATTTACAAGTTCTGCACCCGTGGCAAGAATCCCGTCAACCTTAAGTGAAGTTTTCACGGGTGAAGGCACATAACCCCTTGAGCGTCTTAATACCCTTTCTTTACCAGCTATAACCCGCACCACAGAATCATCAGTACGATTGTATATTTCGCGGTTGTAATATATCACAGCATCTGCAATATCCTTAAAAACCAGCTTTGCCTTGTCCTCGTCGGTAACAATGGGTTCATCGGCAAGGTTGCCGCTTGTAAGCACCAGCGCCGGGAGGTCGGTTTTTTCGAAAAGAAGGTAATGAAAGGGCATGTATGGAAGAAATGCACCGATGGTATTTAGCCCCTGAGTTACCGAGGCTGCCAGTTGCTTTTTCATTTGAAGCAAAACAATCGGTCTACGCCAACTGGTAAGCGATTCTTCTTCGATTGAATTCACAGCGGCATATTGCTGAATAGCCCCGATATTTCTGAACAGAACTGCAAAAGGTTTTCCTTCCCTTTTTTTTGATGCCCGCAAACGGCTCACTGCCGCATCGTCAAGTGCATTGCACATCAGGTGAAAACCTCCTGTCCCTTTAAGGGCAATTATTTTGCCATTGGCGAGCATTTCTGCTGCCGAAATAAGTATTTCGCTGGTTATGTTGGTATGTTTATTATCTGCGACCATTTGATAGGTTGGCCCGCAATGGTTGCATGCGAGCGGCTGTGCATGAAAACGCCGGTCGAGGATGTTATTGTATTCCTCCCAGCATACCTGGCACATTTCAAAAGGCTGCATGGTTGTGTTACCACGGTCATACGGCAGGTCTTTGATGATGGTGAAGCGCGGGCCGCAGTTGGTACAATTGATCAATGGGTATGAAAGCCTGTGCGGTTGAGTTGCCATATCTTTAAGACAATCGTCGCAAACGGCAATATCGGGGCTTATACCTGTGATTGTATGGGAATTGTCTTCACTTTGTACAATTGCAAAACCACTAAAAGATTGCAGCCCTGTCTCAACCACGGTTATGTTTTCCAACTGCGCAGCGCCGGGGGCACCTTTATTGATGCCATCAAGAAAACTCTTTATATCGTTGTTTTCGCCCTGCGCAATGATTTCAACACCATCGGTTATGTTCTTAACCGTACCTGAAATATTGTATTTTTGTGCAATGCGATAAACATAAGGCCTGAACCCCACCCCCTGCACCAATCCTTCAACCTTAATTTTAAATGCGGCCATAAGCTCCTAAATCTTTGCCCAAATACTTAAGTAAACACATAAATATACGGTTTTTTTAATTGGGACAAGGTGTTTACGGTATAAAGTTTGTGATATACTATAAAAGTTCATCAACCGAAGACCAAGGCAGGTTGAATGCTGCTGCCACTGCAGGATAAACCAGTTTACCCCTGTAAATATTCACTCCCAGCTTCAGGGCATTTGATTTTTTACATGCTGCCTCCAGTCCCAGCTCTGCGATCATCAATCCGTAAGGCAGGGTTGCACTGGTAAGCGCCTTTGTTGAACTTAGCGCAACAGCGCCGGGCATGTTGGCAACACCATAATGCACCACATCGTCAATTACATACACGGGATCGTCGTGGGTGGTAGGATGTATGGTTTCAACGCAGCCCCCCTGGTCTACGGCAACATCAACAATCACCGCCCCTTTTTTCATCAGTTTAAGCTGCCCCCTGCTAACCAGCGTAGGTGCTTTGGCCCCTGCCAGTAAAACAGCGCCAATAATAAGGTCACATTCCGTAAGTATTTTTTCAATGTTTGCATCGGTGCTGTAGAGCGTTGTAATACGCGACCCGAAAATATCATCAAGGTAGGCAAGCCTGCGCGAGTTTACATCAAGGATGGTAACTTCGGCCCCCATACCCGTGGCAATTTTACAGGCGTTTGTACCAACCACCCCGCCACCGATAATTCCGACCTTACCACGCTCCACGCCTGGCACCCCGCCCAGCAGCACACCTCTCCCGCCAAAAGTTTTTTCAAGGTATTTGGCGCCTTCCTGCACGGCCAGGCGGCCGGCAATTTCACTCATAGGTGTCAGACATGGTAATTGTCCTTCATCATTTTCGATGGTTTCATAAGCCACCCCCCTGATCCCTTTGCTCATAAGAGATTCGGTAAGAACACGGTTGGCTGCAAGGTGCAGATAGGTAAAAAGTATCTGGTTTTCGTGAAAAAGATCATACTCCTCCGGCAACGGTTCCTTTACCTTCACGATCATCTCAGAGTTATCGAAGATTTGTTTGCGGTCGGCAATAATCCGGGCTCCCGCCTTTTCATATTCGGTGTCGTCAAAACCTGCGGCTACCCCGGCATCTTTCTGGACCATTACCTGATGCCCGCGTGAAACATATGATTTTACATCAGACGGCGTAAGCCCCACCCGGTATTCGTGGTGCTTGATCTCTTTTACACAACCTACTTTCATATTTTTGGTTTTTAATCGTTTATGTAAAAAAAGCGAATAAATTAAAAATAAGTTATGATTTTGATCAGGGACAATTATCCAACAAATAATTTCAGGCAAAATACCTTTTTTCAGCTTAAATACTGCGACATCAGCCTTATAAGCTTATCCCGCACAATAGGCTTTGAAAGATAGTCGTCAAAATTCTCCTGCCTTATCAGGTGCTCTTCTCTTGGCAATGCATATGCTGTCTGGGCTATGATTGGTACCGTATCTTTTACCTTTTTTATTTCTTTGGCCGCTTCAAACCCATCCATCTTCGGGAGCTTGATATCCATGAGCACCAGGTTGATTTTATTAATATTTTTCTTGAAAATCTCTATTGCTTCTTCACCATTTTTTGCCCAGAAAATTTCAATATTGGTCTTTTTAAGCATCGAGTCAATAACCAAAAAATTAGAGCCTTCATCTTCTACAACAAGCAAACCGCTTTTCGACCAGTTAGGGATAGGCAACCCAGTGGTTGTTATCCTGGTTACTTTTTGGGAGGAGGATTTTTCTGCCACCGTAAGCGGAAGTGAAAAGAAAAATTCGGTACCTTTTCCAACCTCTGAATCAAGCCAGATTTCACCGCCTAACCGCTCTACAAGATATTTGGTAATGGATAATCCCAAACCCGTTCCCCTGTATAGGGTCATGGTATCATCCTCAATTTTCCTGAAACGTTCAAAAATGATTTCAAAATTCTTTTTATCAATTCCAATACCTGTATCTTTTACATAAAAGGTAACTTTGCCATCTTCTGAGAGTTTTTTAATTCCAAATTCAATAGACCCGTTTCGTGTGAATTTTATCGCATTGTGAATAAGGTTACAAAATATCTGTTTCAGCCTCACATAATCTGTTGCCAATACCGGCACAGCGTCGAGAAGGTCGGTGTTTAACTTTATCTCTACCTGTTGTTTTGAATTCTGGCTAAGCCTGCGAAGTTCTTCAATGTATATATGGTAAATTTCGTTAAAAAGTTTATCGAGCCTTATTTCGGAGAGGGTGATATCCATCTGTCCTGCTTCGATTTTCGAGAAATCTATAATATCGTTGATAAGGTTAAGCAGGGTGAATCCGTTGCTCTGGATGATCTGGTAGAATTCGCGTTTCTCATCTTCCACAATCTGGTCTTCGCTGAGCAGGTTGACAAAACCAACAATGGCGTTGAGGGGGGTACGTATTTCATGCGACATATTTGCAAGAAAGGCTGATTTCAGACGGTCGCTCTCTTCGGCTTTTTCCTTGGCTTTTTCAAGGTCGCTTGTGCGTTCCTGCACCAATAGTTCCAATTCGTTACGGTGCTTTTCCAGTTCCTGAAACTGATTTTTAATAATTTCGTAGGCGGCAGCATTATCAAGCGCTATGGCTATGTATGATGCCAGCGATTGCAGTGTATTCAGGTCTTTTTCCGTATACGCGTTCTTCCTGTAGCTCTGAACAGTGAGAATACCAATTTTCTTTTCCATCACCGTTAGGGGGATGTAAATCAAAGATTTTGGTACTGATGAAGACCGCACCATAAGCTCGGTGATATAATTTTTATACTCCTGCTCGTAATCGTTGCTCATTATTATCTGCTGGTTCTTGAAGCATAAAGCCGCGCAGCTTGTGGAATCGTTGAGAAAACTTGAGAACGGGGGAATTGAAATATTGTTTTCGATAAGCCTTGAAAAAAATATGCTTTTTGTTTTTTCATCATAAATACCGATGCCAAATACCGAAGTATCGGTAAGTGAACTAACATAATTGAATATCATGTCATTAATGGCATCAAGGTTTAAGGTTGACGCGAGTTTTTTACCAAAATCACTTAAGATTTTTATCTTTTCATAAGATTGGGTGAGTTGTTCGTTTTGCATATGTATCTGGTCTCTTTGCTGCACAATTTCTTCTTTCTGGGCCTGTATCTCTTCATTTCGCGCCACCAGTTCATCCTGGTGGCTTTTCAGTTCGTGATAAGATTTATTAAGTTCAGAGGTTCTTTCTTCCACGGCTTTTTCGAGCAACCGTTTCTGCTTCCTTAGTTTTGCCGATCTCAGATAAGCATATGCCAGTGAAGCTGTAACAAGCATGATGAAAGCAATTATCCTGAACCACCAGGTACGCCAAACAGGGGGCAAAATTTTAATTATAAGTTCGGCAGGTTGTTCTGAACGTATGTCATCAAAATTGGCCCCATAGACTTTGAATGTATATTCATCAGCCGGTAACCCGGTATAAGTAACATAATTATTGTATGCATTCGCCCTGATGTAGTCTTTATCGAAACCCGAAAGCATATACAGGTAGCTGTTTTGTTCTGGATTTGAGTAATGCAGGGCATCAAAACGCAGGGTGAAAATCCTGTCCCTGTTCCTGAGCCTGATCTTTTTTGTATTGCTGATTGGGTTTTCCAAAATAACACGGCCGTTGAATTTTATGCCCACAGGAACGCTCTGATTGTTTATAAGCAAATCAGAAATTACAATATCGGGCCTGAATTCGTTGTCTTTTATTATATCGGGATAAAATGCATTAAAACCGTTGATGCCCCCGAAATAAAACATTCCGTCGGCGGCTTTATAATATGCATTATAATTAAACTCTTTACTCTGTATGCCATCTTTTGTATCGTATACCTGGTATTTAATTTTACCGGGCATTATAACCGCCTTGGTCATCTTGACTAATCCTGAATTTGTAGAAATCCACAAATTAAGGTGATTATCCTCAAGAATGCCATACACGTTGGAAAACGGGTACCCTTTGTCGTAAGTATAATCAGCGAAGGTATTTGTTTCGCGGTTATACCTTGCAAGCCCCCTGTTGCTTCCCGTCCAGATGTTCCCCCGTGTATCTTCATATACGGCATAAACCTTTCCGATCAAAGAATCGTTTTCTACAAAAGTGAATTTTCTTTTCTCATAATCAAACAGCCAAAATCCGCCAATTCCCCCTACCCTGAGATCGCCCCGCGCATTTTCTGAAATTCCGATATAGAAACTATACTTATAATGCTTGAATTCACCGGAACCCGATTCAAGACAACTAAGCTGGCTGGGCAGGTCATCCCAGTTGCTGTTGGTGAGCACCCAAAGGTTGTTGCGCGAATCCACATGCACATTGTAGACTTTGTCGGACAGCAGGCTGGTACTATCGCCGGGTTTATGCCTGTAATGGATGAATTTTCCGGTGCGGGGTGAGTAATAATCAAGCCCTCCAAGGTTGGTGCCTATCCATAGGTTTTCATCTTTGTCAAGTGCAACCGATTTTACGTCATTATATGAAGGTGAATTTATGTTTTGTGGATCGTGAACCAGGTATTTAAATGTATTTGTATTCTCATTGTAAATATTCAGTCCCTTTTCGGTGCCAATGTAAAGATTTCCCCTGCTGTCTTTAGCAAAGGTAAAAACAATATTACTGTTTAAGAAACGCTGATCGTTTTCAAACTCAGTAAAAAAGGCAAAAGGTTTTCTGTTCATATCGGCATAATTAATGCCGCCATAATGGGTGCCAAGCCAGAGACCATTGTTTTTATCCTTATAATAACAAAGGATAGAATTATGGGATAACTGAGAAAACCGGTGTTTGCTGTCGGCATAAAGATAAAATGTGTTGTTTTCACGGTTGAAGGCATAAAGGCCTCCCCTGGTACCAAAAAAGAGGTTATTGGCATTGTCTTCAAAAATTACCCTTACCCTTTCTGTATAAGGGTTTTTCTGATCAATATTATAGTGTGTTATTGCAAAACTATGCGGATCGAGCAAACTAACCCCGCCGTTATAAGTAGCAATCCAAATTTTTCCGCTATTGTCTTCATAAATATCGTCTATCCTGTTATCGGGCAATCCTCCGCTGCCATCGGGCATTTGCCGGATATGTTTATATTCGCCTGTAGCCAGGTTTAAAAAGCTTAAACCCTTATCAAATGCAGAAAACCAGACATTCTCTTTCCTGTCAATCATAATGCATGAAACGGAGTCGGACGGCAGGCTGATCCCAGTTGAATTTTTGGCATATATGCCGGTTACCTCATTTTTTTCCAGAGAATAAACAACAATTCCGCGGTAAGTGGCAATCCAGAGGTTGTGGTCAGCATCCTCTTCAATGTCATAAACACTATAATTCTGCCTTTTATCATTTAATTCCAGATGAAAAAATCCATCTATTGTTTCATCGTAGTATGAAAGTCCTTGACGGGAGCCTATCCAAACCCTTCCTTTCGAATCGCAAAAGACCTTAAAAATAAGGTTAGAAGGCAACGAGTGCGGGTTGCCGGCGTGATGATAATAAACCCTGAAATCAATTCCGTTGTAACGGTTTAGTCCGTTAAAGGTAGCTATCCACATATAGCCATAATTATCCTGGCAAATTGAAATAACCCTGTTGCTCGACAGACCATTGTCAATGGTAATATGCCTGAATTTCATCTGGTTCTGTATGCTTTCGGCAACTTGCGAATGCAGGATAACAGGTGCAAAAAGCAATAAAAGCAAAATTCCTGTTCTTAAGAAATAATTAGGGAACATCTTTGTTTTAGCCGGTGTTTTGAAAAGATATTTAGTAAAGAAAAAAAACATTATAATTTAAAGGAATAAAAATAGTCTTAAATATTAAAAAATTGAATGAATGCAATGAGAAAGTTGTAAACATTTAATAATCAATTTCTGAATTGTGGTTACGTAAAACCCGAAAATATGTTTGTGATTTCGCAGACTATTTGACAGATACACTACAATTATTGTAAAAACCGCCCGATCAATGAAATTTTATTTTAGAATATCCTTGACGTAGGCCTTAAATTTTTGTAAATTACCATTTAATTTTTTTAGCAGCATAGGAGGAGTAACTATGGCAAAAAATCTTATCTTCCTGAAAGTAAAATGCCCGCACTGTGAAAAATCGCTTATGGATTATACACAATACCTGAATGCCAAACCAAGTATCAGGTTAAGAATTGAGATAGATAACCGTAGCGGTATTTTAAATCTTTGTTCAACATACGGTTGTTACGACAAAACTTCATCAATTAGCATCCACGAAGGTGAAATTGCCGCTTTGATCTGTCCTCATTGCAAACAAAACCTTAATACAAAAGTGCTTTGTGATATTTGTAACGCACCAATCGTAGCTTTCGACCTGGAGAAAGGAGGTAAAGTGCATATTTGTTCACGGGCAGGGTGCAAAAATCACTATGTTTCGTTTGAAGATATTTACACCACCCTCACCAGTTTCTATCACGAATACGATTATGGTGCCAGCGAAACAGATTTCTAATCATATTCTTTCAAAAAACACCTTTCACACGATTTGTTGAAAGAAAACGGATGTATTATTCGGGTTAACTGTAAACCCCGCTAAACAAAGAGACCTGGGAATATATCTATTTGATAATTATTCAGCAACTTATAATCATTCTAAATATCGTTAAACACTTGCAAAAAACCTTTTAAAATCATATTATTGTTGTGAAATAATTAACAATAGAAAATTTCCTTCCTTCTAAATCATACCTCTATGAAAACTGCAACAATCAAAATCATCGAAAAATATAAGAAGGATAAAACCAGGCTGATGGATATCCTGATTGATATCCAGAGTGAAATAGGATATATTCCGCCACATGCTGTAAGTCAGATTGCAGAAGAGTTGCACATGTCTGAAGTTGATGTGGAGCAAACCATCTCTTTCTATCATTTTTTCTCTCTGAAACCCACCGGAAAGTATAATATTTACCTTAACAACAGTGCTGTTGCAACCATGATGGGCAGGGCAGAAGTGGCTGCCACCTTTGAAAAAGAACTGGGGATAAAATTTGGCCAGGTTACTGCCGATGGCATGATCGGGCTGTTTGAAACATCGTGCATAGGTATGAACGACCAGGAACCTGCAGCTATCATCAATAACCTTATTTTCACCAAGCTTACTCCTTTCAGGGTAAAAGAAATTATAAGGGATATCAGGGAAGGAAAACGTGTTGAAGACATGTTTTATGCAAGCTATGGCGATGGCAAAAACGCCACCGAGCTTATTAAATCGGTAGTAAGCAACAACATAAGGAAAATCGGGCCAATACTTGAGAAAAAGAATAAACCGGGAGAAGCGATAAAAAAGATAATCAAAATGTCCCCCACCGAAGTCATTGATGAAGTTAAGAAATCGGGGATCAGGGGCCGTGGCGGGGCGGGTTTTCCCACCGGCCTGAAATGGGAATTCTGCAGGATGGCACCGGGAGAAAAAAAATATATTCTCTGCAACGCAGACGAGGGTGAACCGGGCACATTTAAAGACAGGGTAATATTAACAGAATTGCCAAGACTCCTCTTTGAAGGAATGGTAATTGCCGGTTATGCAGTCGGGGCCACCGAAGGTATTCTTTATATCAGGTATGAATATAAATACCTCGGTCAATACCTCGAAGATATTCTTGATAAAGCACGTGAAAAAAACTATCTCGGGAAAAATATCGGGGGCAAAAAAGGATTTGATTTCGACATCAGGATACAATATGGCGCAGGTGCTTATGTTTGCGGTGAAGAGTCGGCGCTGATAGAATCTGCGGAAGGTAAAAGGGGTGAGCCCCGCGACCGTCCTCCTTTTCCCGTTGAAAAAGGTTATCTCGACATGCCCACTGTTGTGAACAATGTCGAAACCCTGTGTTCGGTGGTTAAGGTCATCCTGAACGGAGGTGAATGGTATAAGTCTTTTGGCACAACCGAATCTACCGGCACTAAACTGCTCAGCATCTCAGGAGATTGTCGTTACCCCGGCGTTTACGAAGTGGTATGGGGTTTTTCGGTAAATGACATACTCGACATGGCAGGGGCAACAAAATCCGATGTCCAGGCTGTTCAGGTGGGCGGGCCTTCAGGAGCCATAATCGCACCCAACGAGTTTAACAGGATACTCGGATACGAAGACCTATCCACCGGTGGTTCTCTCATTATTTTCGGAAACCACAGGGATATACTCGCAGATGTGGTGATGAACTTCACTGAATTCTTTATCGAAGAGTCCTGCGGCAGTTGTTCTACCTGCAGAATTGTACCTTCTATCCTTAAAAAGAAACTTGAGAAAATTCTAAATGCCAGGGGGGTTATGCAAGACATTGACGATATGGTGGAATGGGGAAAAATTCTCAGGGCGAGCCGTTGCGGACTGGGACAAACTGCAGCCAATCCCATTCTTTCGAGCATCAAAAATTTCAGGCACCTTTATGAAGAAAAAATACAGAAAAACAAATCTTTCGACAGCGGATTTGACCTCAATGCCGCAGTAAAAGAGTCGTGTGAAGCAACAGGCAGGGTTCCTTACATATAAAAGCACAAATACTATGGACACAATAATAAGAATTACAATTGATGGTATTGAATGCATGGCAAGCCGTGGACAGTACATTGTTGAAGCTGCCAAAGAAAACGGCATCTACATTCCTACCCTTTGTAACTATCCCGGGGTGAAACCCAAAGGTAGTTGCCGTATCTGCACTGTAAAAGTAAACGGAAAACTCATGACTGCATGTACTACACCGGTTTCACAAGGCATGCAGATTGAAAATAATACTTCCGAACTGAATGAATTAAGGAAAGCCATCATCGAGCTGTTGCTCGTTGAAGGTAACCACTTCTGCCCTTCGTGTGAAAAGAGCGGGTTCTGCGAACTACAGGCACTGGCCTACAGGTTTAAAGTAATGGTCCCCAGGTTTCCTTATTCCTTCCCTTTGCGAAAAGTAGATGCATCGCACCCTAAAATTATCAAAGACCAAAACAGGTGCATCCTTTGCAAAAGGTGCATCAGGGCTGTAAAAGATGATAAAGGGCGCAGCATCTTTGCATACAGACGAAGAAGCCACAGGGTAGAAGTTGGTGTGGATGCAAAACTGGGCAAACTGCTTACCGATGAACTTGCTCAAAAAGCAATGGATGTTTGCCCTGTTGGATCTATCATTGTAAAGGAAAAAGGGTTTGCCGTACCAATTGGTGAACGTAAATACGATAACAAACCCATTGGCAGCGACATAGAAAATATTTCTGTTTCAAAACATTAAACTGGTACCAAAATGAGTAAACCTATTTTAGCTACCACATCGCTGGCAGGTTGTTTCGGTTGCCACATGTCAATCCTCGATATTGACGAACGCATCCTCGAACTTATTGAGCTGGTTGAATTCAACAAATCACCGATTGATGATATAAAGAAATTTACCAAAAAATGCGATATCGGTCTAATAGAGGGGGGGTGCTGTAACAGCGAAAATGTGCATGTATTGAAAGATTTCAGGGAGAATTGTAAAATACTTGTTTCGCTAGGTGAATGTGCCATTATGGGTGGACTGCCAGCAATGCGCAACGGCATACCCATAAAGGAATGCCTTGAGGAAGCATACCTCAACGGGCCAACAGTGGTAGGCAACACTACAGGAATTATTCCCAACGATCCGGAACTGCCCATGCTACTCGACAAGGTTTATCCCTGCCACGAAGTTGTGAAAATAGATTACCACCTGCCCGGCTGCCCGCCAAGGGCCGATCTTATTTGGGAAGCGCTGGTAGCGCTCGTTACCGGCGATGAAATGAAGATGCCTTATGAAGTAATTAAATTCGACTAAAAAATTGTTCGTATGGGACAGAAAATCACAATAGAACCAGTTACACGGGTAGAAGGCCACGGTAAAGTAACAATACACCTCGACAATGAAGGGAATATTGCCCAAACCAGGCTGCACATTGTTGAATTCAGGGGATTCGAAAGGTTTGTGCAGGGACGGCCATACTGGGAAGCCCCGGTGCTGGTGCAGAGGCTATGCGGCATTTGCCCGGTTAGCCATCACCTTGCAGCAGCCAAAGCATTAGACGTGATTGTGGGTGCCGGGACCGGCGACGGGTTAACACCAACAGGTGAAAAAATGAGACGGTTGATGCATTACGGGCAGTTTTTTCAGTCACACACACTGCATTTCTTCCACCTTGCAGCACCCGACCTGCTTTTCGGGATTGACGGCGATCCTTTAAAACGTAATATAATAGGTATTGCGCTTGAAAACAAAGAACTTGCCGTGCAGGGAGTGATGATGCGCAAATACGGACAGGAAGTAATAAGGGCCACTGCCGGTAAAAAAATTCACGGTACAGGGGCTATTCCGGGAGGTATTAACAAACACCTTTCTGAAGAAGACAAAGAATATCTTTTAAACGGTGACGACCCCATTAACATCGCGAAGATGATTGACTGGTCGCAGGCAGCCCTGGAATTTTTTCACGATTATCATAAAAAGAATAAAGATATTATTGACGAATTTATTGATTTTCCATCAAGTTACCTGAGCCTCGTGCGTAAAGACGGTGCACTGGATATATATCACGGCGTGCTGAGGGCAGTAGACCCTGAAGGTAAAAAAATCCTTCATGATGTTGATTACCAGGAATATTACAAATACATTGACGAAGAGGTCAGATCGTGGAGCTACATGAAATTTCCTTATCTCAAGGAAATCGGGACAAAAACAGGCTGGTACAGTGTCGGCCCCCTGGCAAGGCTCAACACAGCCGATTTTATTGACACCCCGCTGGCCCAGAAGGAATTCGAAAAATTCAAAGCATATAATAATGGTAAACCAAGCAACAAGCCTATGCATTATCACTGGGCACGGCTTATTGAAATATTGCATGCTGCCGAAAAAATGAAGGAGCTGTTGAACGATCCCGACCTGCTGGAAGGAGAGCTTGTAATTAAAGGAAACAAATCGTATGAAGGAGTAGGCCTTCTCGAAGCACCAAGGGGTACACTTTTTCATCATTATAAAATCAACGACAACGACCAGATCGAAATGGCCAACCTTATTGTATCAACCACCAATAATAACCAGCCGATGAACGAGGCGGTTAACCAGGTTGCCACGAAAATGATGACGGGAAAACAAAAAATTACAGAGGGTATGATGAATGCCGTCGAAGTTGCCATAAGGGCATATGACCCATGCCTGAGTTGCGCCACCCATGCCTTGGGACAAATGCCGCTGGAAATTACCCTGCTCGATCAAAACAATAAGGTAATTGACAACAAAACAAGCGTTTAAGTGCCGGAAAACTCCAGGATACTTATTTATGGTTATGGCAATCCCGGACGCCAGGATGACGCCCTGGGGGTAAAGTTTGCTGAAATGGCGGAAGAATGGGCCAGACAAGAGAATTATGAAAACATAGAAACCGATAGCAATTACCAGTTGAACATCGAAGATGCAATCATTATGAAAGACAAAGACCTGGTTATCTTTGCCGATGCATCAAAAGAAAAACTCGAAGATTTTAAACTCGAACCGCTTAAGCCCAGGAACAAAACAGATTTTACCATGCACCATGTCCCCCCTGCTTTCCTGCTTTTTCTTGCCGGTGAACTTTATGGATATGTTCCGGAAACTTATATTCTTCATATTAAAGGATATGAATGGGAGTTTATGGCAGAACCGACCATGCAGGCCTTATTAAACCTTCAGAAAGCGTTCGGATTTATTCAAGATTACCTTAAAGATTTTATACAAAAATGAATTACCATATTATCTGTTTTTAACCGGGGAACATAAATGAATATTATATCTGCCGTCAAATTACAAATCAAACCCAATTAAAATGTCCGCGAATTTTACCATTGACCTGCATTGTCACCCCTCGATGAAACCATTTGGGAAAAGCTTTGACAAAGATTTCATCAATAGTCCGCAACCATCTGAAGAAAACAGCATATATCATTACAATCCGCCCAGGCTGAAAGAAAAAATTCTAAACATTGCCACCACCATAACACGGTTTTCACAGTCGGGGTTTACAACGCTGCATAAGGGCAATGTAAAAGTGATAGGCGCTTCGCTTTATCCCGCGGAGAAAGGATTTTTCTGCGGCAGGTTAGGTACCGGCAAAATACCTGATGCAATTTCAGATTTCATAACCGGTTTCGGAAAAACAAGAATTGATTTCATTCAAAACAACCACGATTATTTTACCGATTTAAAAAGAGAATATGAATTCTACCGGCAACTGCATGGCATATGGGTTACAACAGAAGGAAGAAGCATCGAATACCGTCTTGCCCGGAATATTGACGAACTGAACCTGAACATTGATGATACAGTAACAGACACCCTGTCGGTAATTCTTACCATTGAGGGTTTTCATGCATTCAACAGCTATGCAAACCGAAGGGCTGAAGTTAATGAGATACTTGACAATGTAAATGATTTGAAAACATGGCAATATCGTCCGTTTTTTATAAGCGCAGGCCATCATTTTTACAATGGGATGTGCGGCCATGCATACAGCCTGTCGGGAATCGCAGGTAATATGCTCGACCAGGGTTTCGGTGCAGACACAGGCATTAGTTCGCTGGGTTTCGATGTAATCAGCACCCTTCTTGATAATACGAACCATAACAGGGTGCATATTGATGTGAAACATATGAGCGTGGAATCGAGAAAACAGTATTACAAATATCTCGAAGACAAACCGGATATACCTGTTATTGTAAGCCATGGTGCCGTAAACGGTCTGGAATCATTTGAAAACAGGATAAACACTTCAAACAACGGGAATAACATTTTTAACCAGGCAGATATTAATTTTTTTGATGATGAAATACTAAAGGTTTCCGATTCAAATGGAATATTCTGCATTCAGCTTGATGAGCGAAGACTTGCAGATAAAACCCAGTTAAAGAAAACCTTTTTCAACCTTAGTAAAAAAAGAATGTTGACCTACCGCTCTGAACTTTTATGGAACCAGGTCCGGCATATCGCTGAAACACTTGATAAAAAAGGAAAAAACGCCTGGAACATTGCAGCAATTGGTTCTGATTTTGACGGCATCGTTAACCCGGTTAACGGATTCTGGACTGCAGAAGAATTTCCCCTGCTCAAAGAATACCTCCTATTACATGCCAGAGACTATATGAATAGCGATGGCAAAAACCTTCATCTTGAAATCAATAAAAACATCAGCGCCGAAGAAATAATTGAAAATCTGTTTGTCGGCAATGCCATGAGGTTTCTCGGGCAATACTTCATTTAGGCAATTTAACATGCAGTCGGCAACCAGTATTTGTGCCTCCCCCTGTCTGCCATTTGAAAAAAAATAGCTATATTAGAGATAGGATTTTTCAAAAAATTATCCTATCACAGCAATGACAGGTAAAAAGAACATTAAATACTCAGGAAATATATCATTTGCAATTCTGCCGGTGATGTTTTTCTTTCAAACTGTTCTTTATGCATCGGCAATTAAAATATTGCCACCCGGGGAAATGAATGCCCCCATTACTGCACAAGGGCACGATACTGCAAGCACAGCAACTTCGCTGGTGCAATATACTTTACCTGTTTATAATACAACAGAAATTAAGCGTATAGAATGGTCGCATAAGGGCCAAATCAATATTATCTCCTCAAGACAGATTGATTCTGTATATCTTCCGCACAATTATGCTTATCTTAAAATTGATTTTCCTGTGCTTGAATACAACGATTCAATTTGTAAAAACTACAAATACGCGCTAAAGAGAAAGAAAAACAGCATAAAATGGATTGACCTGGGTTCTAACCATTATGTAATCCTGTCGAAACTCAGACCGGGGAAACATACGCTCTTTGTTACCGCCGATTTTCCTGAAAACAATATTACATTCGGACAGGGCAAACTGGATATTTATATTGCCTCACGATTCTGGAAACAATGGTATATGGTGCTGTTTTATGTATTCGGCTTCATGGCATTGTTTTTACTATTCTTCAGGTTTCAGACACGGGCACTGAGAAAACTCACAAGGCAATTCCGTGAACGGGAAAAAATTGCCCAGCAGATAATGAGCCAAAAAGAAGAACTCGCGCTTAAAAATAAAAATATTACCGACAGCATAAATTATGCTAAAAGAATACAATCTGCATTGATGCCTTCAAAAAAACTGTTTCATTCACTATTCCCCGAATCGTTTGTTTTGCATATCCCAAAAGATATTGTCAGCGGAGACTTTTACTGGATCAACGAGGTGCAGGACACAATATTTATTGCCGCGGTTGATTGCACGGGTCACGGCGTACCTGGGGCATTTATGTCAATTATCGGGTTCGAACTTTTCAGAAAACTCACCAATGTCGAAGGGATAAAGAAACCATCGGATATCCTTAACAATTTGAATGAAGATTTTCAGGATATTTTTAAAGATGTTGACAACATTGCACTTAAAGATGGCATGGACATTGCCTTTTGTTCGGTAAACAAAAAAACCAGGATACTTGAGTTTGCAGGCGCTTTTAACCCGTTGTACCTGATACGCGATAACTCTATTATTGAAATTAAAGGAGACCGTAACTCCGTTGGGCTTCCTGTTTCCGAAACCGAAAAAAGCACTTTTGAAAACCATTCTGTTCAGTTACAAACAGGGGATATCTTTTATATCTTCTCCGATGGTTTTGCCGACCAGTTTGGGGGCCCTGAGGGTAAAAAATACAAATACAGAAGGTTCCGGCATCTTTTACTTGCACTGCACCATCTTCCGCCAGAACGCCAGCACGATTTTCTTTACAAAAGTATAATGGAATGGAAAGGCGACCTGGACCAGGTTGATGATATACTCGTGATCGGGGTGAGGGTTAATTTTTAATCAGGTTCACTGCGCAAATTCTTTCAGCAGAATATTTAGTGTTTGTCCATAAAGTCGTGTGGCTGTTCTTTAAAGTTCTCAGACGAGGCGCATGAAGTCCGTAAAAAAGGGAGCTTACCATGCGTAAATGACCTTTTTGAGGACGAGCGCAACGAAGTATGCGGACTTTAAAGTCAGACACTATTTATTCTTTATCCAACAATATTTTCATTTTGTTTAACAATACATCAATCTGGAATGGCTTGCTGATATATTCGTTCATACCCGCTGCCAGGCAGGCTTCTTTGTCACCCGAAAGCGCATTTGCCGTAATGGCAATAATCGGCACATGAGTATTTGTACTGGCTTCAAGTTCGCGGATTTTTTTCGTGGCAATAATACCGTTCATCACAGGCATCTGTATATCCATAAGTATCAGGTCGTATTTCGAAGAACCGAATTTGTCCAGCGCTTCTTTACCATTGATCGCGACATCAATGTTTTTTACGAAATTTTTAAGGCTTAAGATCACAATCTTCTGGTTGATAGCGTTGTCTTCAACAAGTAAAACATTGGAATCTTTCAGGTCAATACGTTCCTTAGGCTGGATCATCATCCCCGAAGTACCCTCATGATCTGGCTTACCCGTTTCTGCCAATTTGGTAAGGTCGGCCTGCATATCAAGAGTAAATGTAAACCGGGTGACATAATTATCTGATTCAACCAACAGCGTGCCATTGTGATATTCAATGATTTTATTGGCAATAGCCAGATCAAGGACAACTTCCTCTTTCGTATTATCCTTACCGTGGCTTGTAATAACCACATAACTTCCCGATTTCATTTTTTGAATATCAATCACCGGACAAGTAATCGCGAATGACATTTTTACAAAGTCATCAATATGTTTCTCGGGTGAGATTTCTATATCCAGAACATTCTTAGCATCATCAACTACTTTGATAATATTTTCAAGAAGATTTAAAAAAACCTGCTTCAGCCTGATAGGGTCCCCAATTAGGTTAAACCTGATTTTTGGAGATATTTCGAGATTAATCTCCAGGTTGTCTTTATGCTGGTCCCTGAATATCCTCAGGGTATTGTCAATGGCAGAATACAGGTCAAAACTTGTTTTACTGAGGATATCCTTTTCAACAGCAATGCTCGAAACCTGAACGATATTATCAACTACGTTGATAAGGTTATTGGTAGATGCCACAATGGTATCGAACAAATCCAGCATTTCATTATCAAGCTTGCTTCTGTCAATAAGGTTCGAAACCATGGTAAGGTTATTCAGAGGGGTCCTTATCTGGTGAGATAATTTCGAGATGAAATCATCTTTTTTCCTCGTTTCTGTTTTGGAATCAAAAATATTCTTTTCCTGTCTTTTATAACTGTAGGTTCGCTCAAACTCAACCAGATAGATAAATGTATGCAGGAGAATGTATGCAATGAGAATTTTCAGGGCAACTATATTGTCAAATGCTACCTTCAATCCAAGTATGTCTTCGGCAAAAAAGAGTGTTGCCAGTAAAACAAAGAATAATAATGACATAATTCCCCCTGTACGGCTTCCGAACAAGATGACAACACCAACCGGAAAAGTAAAAAGCCATACAAAATCAATCGTATTGACACCCCTTGTTAAAAGTATATAGGACAAAAAAACCAGGCCGACAGTGACCAGGATTGTTCTTGATATTTTAAAATTATTAAGAAACCTGTTTATGATAAATGCACTTAAACCTGCAATGAATGCAATTACCGCACATATTGCCAACGCATAATTTTCAAAATAAAAAGATATTACAGCGTAAATGATACAGGCAACACTGTATATTAGTGAAATAAGGTGTACCACAAATGTCTTGTTTGAGTCCTCTGGAACAACCTTTTCAGTAACTTTTTTTATATATTTATCAGACAGGTTCTCTAAGAATCTCATGATAAGCATTGTTTCGATTATAAAGATAACTATTTTTTATATGAAAAAAATAGTTTGCTCGTATAAGATACTACTTCACATTTTGTGTCGTTAATATTTTAAGGTTTCTGATTAAATTGTAAATTTGTTATGAAGGTTAACAAAATATGATGAGAATTACAATCGTGCTGTTTTATTATATGATTGTCGGAATTCAACTGTCCGCACAGGGAGATTCCTCAAACATGTTAAAATACACCCCCGAGTTTAAATTTAAAGAAGGTATTTTTGTAAATTTTGAACAGGTAAAAAACAATAACCCTATCCCCAAATCGAGAATACTTACCGATGTTGGCTACGACGACCCCTATTTTTTCGACCGCATAACAGAAGGCAAAAAGCTGTTTTATTACGACCAGAACGGAGTTAAACAGGAGATACCTGTTAAAAACATATGGGGCTATTCGCGCAACGGCGTATTATATATTGCCATAAACGATGGTTTTTACAGAATTACTATTATCGGCAGTATCTGTCATTTTGTTGCCAACCTTACCACCTATACCCCTGCCTATGGTTACGGCTATCCCTATTACAACTATTACGATTATTACCCGTACGGTATGCGCCCTGCAACCCGCAACACCACAGAGATGCGACAATATCTTATAGATTTTGGCACGGGAAGGGTTATGGAATATGAAACCACCACCGTAGAGCTTTTATTAATGAAAGACCCTGAACTACATGATGAATACACGGCTTTAAAAAACAAAAAAAAGAAACAGCTTAAATTTTTGTATATCAGGAAATTTAATGAAAGAAATCCTTTGTATTTTCCTAAATAAAAATTATTTATTATGAAACCCACATGTTAAATCATGTTTAACACAAAGGCGGATGAAAAAAATCTCAAATCGGTGCAATTAAAACACTGAATTTGAGACATGTGGGTTACATCCGACCTTTGAAAATTAAATTTTATCCGGATGAAAAAAATATTGTTTATGCTTTTGTTGTCGGGTTTGATGAAGCCCTTGTTTTCACAAGGTTACGTACCTACCCGTGAAGATATTAATACATTTTTCACTACAAAAACCCTTGTAGTGCTTGAAGACAATCCTCTGCTTGAGTTCAACATGGTGATCAAAGACGTAATGAAACAGGAATGGAATATTACCGAATACGATTTTATTTCATTTAAAGAATTTGAGGAAAAAAGGATGGACGCCAAGTATTCTTTCCTGCTCATGACGCAGGTTAGTTTTGAAAATGATAAAACCGATGCACAATACAGGTTTTTGCATCTATCACTCGGGGGTGATTATTTCCGTCTGAACCAGATGCCCGACATTGCCTCGGTACCTGTGGCATATTTTAATGTAGAGGAAGATAATTATGCTTATAAACTCGGAATCTTGGTGAGGTTTATCCAAAAACACGCTTTACTGATAAAAGAGCAACCTGAAATAGTATCTGCAAATGTACTGAAACATTACAACGATAATATCAGGGACATTAAGGACAAAACCCTGTACGTGCTCGAAAATGAACTGGCAAAAGATGTTAATTCAGTGGCCAGGATAAAAAAAATATATCCCTACAAATTTAAAATAGTTACCAAAGAAGAAATAGAGCAGGCCATTGAGGAACGAAACGAAGATGTTGTATTTCTTCACAAGGTAGGGCCCGAAGGGACTAAAATTGATGCACGGTGCTATAAGGTGATAATTGGTGCCGGTGATGCAAACTTTTATTATTTCGACTACCACAAAATAAGCGATAAAAATCCTGACGGGTTCCTGTCAAGCGATTTTAAAAAGCTGGTCAAGTAGCCGGTATTTCTGATTTTTTAGCCGGAAGGGTGCCTTAAAAGTACTTTAATCTGCATTCCTAAAGTTTTTATGGATGTAGGGCAGAAAGGCTTTTAAAACACCTTTTTTTTATTTGTTTATCTATGTGTTAAAATTATGCTATTACGTTTTTTGACAATCACATCAATAATTTCTATCTTAGGAGCTGTTAAGAAATAGTTGACCATGAAGTTTGCCTTATCAGTATTAATGCTTGTTTTCATTATGGTTTCTGCTTTCGGTCAGTCGAAGGCCGAACAATTATTGGCCGAAGCCGATAAAAGCCTTAAAAGCACAAGGTATGATGAAGCCCTTGTTAAAGTTGAAGAGGCACTGAACCTTGAGCCAAACAACTTAAAGGGCTTACAACTACAGATTTATATAAATTTCCTGAAAGAAGATTTAAAATTATCGCTCGAACTGGCAGAAAAAGCAGTGATGAATCACCCGCAGGAAAGCGAGTTTTACTACCTGCGCGGCCTTATTAACAACAGCCGGCAGAAATTTAAAAAAGCCATAGAAGATTTTGACAAAATCATTAGCATGCCGGGGGCCACAGAACTTTATAAAGTTTATCTTAACAGGGGCATAGCAAATATGAATATACTTGAATATGAGAAAGCAACAGAGGATTTTTCAAAATCAATTGAACTTAACAACAACAACGCCAGCGCATATCATAGCAGGGGGTTCCTGAATTATCAGCTCAGGGATTATAATGCTGCTGTGCAGGATTTTGAAAAAGCTGTTGCGATAAATCCAGACAATGCCGAAACGAATTTTAACCTCGGCATGTCATACTTTCGGCTTGAAGAACTCGACAATGCCTGTGTGTTTTTCCAGAAAGCATGTAAAGCCGGAAATGTCAATGCATGTAAAATGGTGCTTATGGAATGTGCCAAATACCTGCCTGAATAACGACCAGGCCGAAGCCCGGGTTTTAAAATATTTATCAGTGATAAATCGGTGAGTTTTTATATTTTTGGTCTTTTTTGCAACACGTATAAATGGACCTTTCTGTAATCATAGTTAATTACAACGTAAAATTTTTTTTGGAGCAGTGCCTCTATTCGGTAATCAATTCATCCAAAAATATCGCAGCCGAAATTTTTGTTGTTGACAACAATTCTGTTGACGGGTCATGCCCGATGATAAAAGAAAAGTTCCCTAATGTAAGGTTAATAGAGAACAAAGTAAACTCGGGTTTTGCCAAAGCAAATAACCAGGCTATCAAAGAAGCCCAAGGAAGATACATCCTCCTGCTCAACCCTGATACGGTTGTTGAGGAAGAAACATTTGAAAAATGCATTGCCTTTATGGATGAACATCCCGATGCCGGCAGTATGGGTGTGAAAATGATTGACGGCAAAGGGAAATTCCTGCCAGAGTCAAAACGCTCATTGCCAAAACCTATCGTGGCATTTTACAAAGTCTTCGGGCTTTCCGCCCTCTTCCCTAAATCTAAAATCTTTGGCAGGTACCACCTGGGGTATCTTGACAAAGAAAAAACCCACAAAGTTGAAGTGCTGCCCGGGGCCTATATGCTTGTCAGGAAAGAAATATTCGATAAAATAGGGCTTCTCGATGAAGATTATTTTATGTATGGCGAAGACATTGACCTCTCCTACAGAATATTGCTTACCGGTTATAATAATTACTATTTTCCCGGGACTACCATCATTCATTACAAGGGCGAAAGCACGAAGAAAAGCAGCATCAATTATGTGCTGGTATTTTACAGGGCAATGATGATCTTCGCCGGTAAATACTTTACAAAAAACAATGCCCGGTTTTTCAGCCTTCTGATAAATACTGCCATTTACATCAGGGCGACAATCTCTATCCTGCGGCGCTTTATTATTAATTTTATCAACCCGCTGCTCAACATTTTCTTTATTTACCTGGGCTTTTATCTTTTTACCCCTTTGTGGGAAAAATATATTTTTCAAAACAGCGGTACATACCCTCAAGCATACCTGTTGCTTGCAGTACCTACTTACATTCTGTTATGGACTGTTTCTGTTTACCTGTCGGGCGGTTACGAAAAACACATTAAACCGGGCAACCTTGTAAGGGGAATATTAACCGGAACGCTCTTTATTCTTGTAATTTACGCACTGCTTCCCGAGCATTTCAGATTTTCGAGGGCACTAATCCTGCTCGGAACAATTTGGGCATTGCTTACAACATTTGGTGTACGTTTTTTGTTAAATGTAATCAGTAAAGAGAACTTTAAGTTTGAAATATTCAAAGAACATAAAAGAATTATTATTGTGGGCGATAAAGATGAAAGCAACAGGGTTCTGACCATACTTGAACAAACCCATATAAAACCCGAGGTTGTGGGAATAGTGCATCCTGGTGAAAATGAGATAAACGGCGGATTTATAGGCAACATTTCACAAATTGAAGATATTGTCTCCATTAACAAGGTTGATGAAATTATTTTTTGCTCAAAAAGCATGAGTTCACAGGATATTATCGGTGCAATGCTTCATTTTACCAGTACCGATGTAGATTTTAAAATAGCCCCGCCCGAAAGTCTTTCAATAATCGGGAGCAATTCTATCAATACAGCAGGTGAACTTTATATATTAAATTTCAATGCCATATCAAGAAACATCAACCAGCGGCGAAAAAGGTTTTTCGATGTCTTCTCATCATTTATCTTAATCGTCCTGAGCCCTGTTACTGCTTTGTTCATTCCTAAACCTTTTAAAATGATTAAAAACCTGGCCCTGGTGCTAACGGGAAAGTATTCATTAATAGGTTATCACCAGGAAAAGACTGACGACCAGGATAAACTGCCCCGTTTAAAAAAAGGCATTTTAAACCCCGCAGATGTAATACAGGATAATCTTATTGATGAATCTTTAAGCGCTAAGGTAAACATGCTTTATGCCAAAGACTATAAGGTAAGGAACGACATAAATATCCTTTTCAGGGCTTTTAATAAACTCGGAAGGTCAATATCCTGAAAAATAAACTATTATATGGCAAAGTTTGAATTAAAACTTCCTGCAATGGGCGAAGGCATAATTGAAGCGACCATAACAAAATGGTTTATTGAAGAAGGCAGCGCCATTGAAGAAGACCATTCGCTGGTAGAGGTTGCAACAGATAAGGTTGACTCAGAAATTCCTTCCCCCGTTAACGGTATACTAAAAAAAATTGTTTACCGCGAAGGGGAAATCCCCAAAGTGGGCGAGGTAATTGCCATTATTGAAACCAGCAACGATATTGCCGGTTCAGAAACTTCAGAAAGCTTTGAAACAGACGATAACGATTCTGAAACAGCTTCCGGAAACTTCAAAAAACCGGATACTGAAATTCAGATGCCGGAAATGGAATACTCCGGTAACATAACTGAATTTCAGTCTTCCCATCCCGCCCGGAAAAGCGAATATCTTTCTCCATTCGTAAAAAATCTTGCCAAACAGCGTGGAATACCTATTTCAGAATTACAACATATTAAGGGTACAGGAACTGATAACCGGTTAACCAGGGAAGATCTTAAAAACTATATTTTGGCAGGTCGCCCTTACCGGTTTGCATCATCGCAGTTACAAGGGGAAATTGCTGATCCCCCGCAAAAAGAAAAATCACCAGGCCCGGGCAATGACGTCGGTGAGATTATTGAAATGGACAGGGTGCGAAAGCTTATTGCAGATAACATGCTCAAATCGAAGAAAACAGCGCCGCACGTAACCTCTTTTATTGAAGCCGATGTTACAGAACTGGTTAACTGGAGAGAAAGCATAAAAAACAGGTTTATTGAAAAAGAAGGGGTAAACCTTACATACACCGCTTTGATTACAAGTGCAGTAGCCAAAGCCCTCAAAGAATATCCCAAAATCAATTCATCTGTTGATGGAGATAAAATACTGATTAAAAAAGAGATAAACATCGGTCTTGCTACTGCTCTCACCAACGGGAACCTGATTGTAGCTGTTATCAAGCAAGCTGATAAAGATAACTTAAAAGGGCTGGCATCAAAAATCAGCGACCTCACACGCAGGGCGCGTGAAAACAAACTTTTACCAACAGAGATAAAAGGCAGTACTTTCACCATTACGAATATCGGACAATATAACAGCCTTACCGGCACACCCATTATCAACCAGCCCGAAGTGGCAATACTTGCAGTAGGCACTATCAGAAAAAAACCTGCAGTGGTAAACGTAAACGAAACATTAACCATTGGAATACGCGATATTGTTATGCTCTCGCTTACATATGACCACCGCATTATTGACGGGGCACTCGGTGGCAGTTTTTTAAACAGTATTGCCCAAAAACTTGAAAATTTTGATACTTCGGAATACGTTTAAGTTTAAAAGTCCGGCCTCTCCTTATTTCGCTGAAATATATTGAAATACATTTATTTACTGTTATTATTTTACCAGTGAAAACCTGAAGTTTTCAACAAATTGCATTTATCTGTTTGTAACTGAATAATTAAGAATTCATTTTTTTTTATATCTTGCCATTAAATTAAAATAGGAGGATACCCGGGCAGGGTTCTCAAATCAGGTATAGTTTTGCAAATCGGCCTGTTATAAAAACTCAACTTAAAATCAGGTGATTTGGCTTCCTGATAACGTTTTATTGGTATGATATTATTCTGATGCATTAAATTTTTATTATTAAATTTGTTCATAATCAAACTTGTGCCTTATGAAAGGTTATAAACAATTCAGGCTGCTTCTTATTATCCTTGTATTTTCAAACATTATATGTGTTACGGCCTATCCCCAGACACAAAGCGAACTAAAAGAAATGTTCCTCGAGGCAGAGTCTTATTTTCTTTTCGAAGAGTATGCCGATGCCCTTCCGCTTTACCAGAAAATACTTCATGCCGAGCCTGAAAACGACCATATAAGGTATAAAATTGGTATCTGTTACCTCAACAACCCTTATCAAAAAGAAAAATCAATAAGTTACCTGCAAAAAGCAGTTAAAAACATAAACGCGGGTTTCAGGGAAAACAATTTTAAAGAAAAACAGGCGCCCCCCGAGTCTTATTATTACCTCGGCAATGCCTATAGGGTAAACAACAGGCTGAACGAGGCCATTGAAACTTATGAATACTTTAAAACAATCCTTGACCCGGTTGTTTACGATGCCTCGCTTGTTGACAAACAGATAAAAGCTTGCAAAGTAGCCCTTGATATTGAAAAAAGACCAAACTATATTGTAAAACAAAACCTCGGGGAAGATATCAATTCCAGGTTTGCCGAAATTAACCCTATCGTATCGGGAGACGAAAGCACCCTTGTATTCACCAAAAAATTACAGTTTTACGATGGCGTTTTCTATTGTAAAAAGGAAAACGGGAAATGGTCTTACCCCGTAAACCTCACCCCCTCATTTGCCCTTGATGGAAACTCATACTGCAC
Organism: Bacteroidales bacterium; assembly: GCA_016936215.1. Lineage (GTDB taxonomy): Bacteria > Bacteroidota > Bacteroidia > Bacteroidales > UBA10428 > JAFGPL01. The sequence goes on along the minus strand of JAFGPL010000244.1, from coordinate 11,440 downwards.
AGGGCTCTCATGGAACGGTTCTGAATTATTGGTCTACCGCAGCGATGGCTTTGACGGAAATGTTTATATCAGTTTCAGGGATGGTGAAAAATGGTCAAAGCTTGAAAAACTTGGAGGCAATATCAACACCAAATACTGGGAATCACATGCATCCTTCTCTCCTGACGGGCAAACCCTTTATTTTACCAGCAACAGAAATGGCGGTTTTGGTGGCCTGGATATCTACACCTCCAAACGGCTTGGAAAAAATAACTGGGGAGAACCGGTAAATTTTGGCCAGACCATAAACTCAGAATATAACGAAGACTCCCCGTTTCTTACCGGTGACGGGAAAACAATATATTTCAGTTCACAGGGACATTACAATATGGGCGGGTTTGATATTTTCTACTCCACCCTGCTTGAGAACGGTACATGGTCAAAACCATTAAATGCCGGATACCCTATAAATACAACCGGGGACGACCTGTTTTTTGTTCCTGTAAAAAACGGGGAATTTGCCTATTATGCTATGTTTGACCCCGAATTGGGATATGGCCTTGACGACCTTTACAGGTTTGAGATATTCTCGGATTTGCACCCCCGTAAATTTACTTTAAAAGGATTGGCTCTGAAAACTGACGAGGTTAAGTTTAATTTTGAAAACACCACCGTAAAGCTAATTGATAAAAAAACAAATAAGACTTTCAGCGAGACCAGTATTAATACCGATGGCACATACAGCCTGAACGCACAATCGGGTAAATTTGATCTCGTTATCTCAGGCAAAGGTATTGCCGAAAGCCGTGAAACTATTAATATTCCGGTAGCACACCCCTCGGATATTTTCGCGCACCAAACCACCCTTTCCGCATCTACAGAGGAGGCTTCATCGCAACAACAAGAAGAGATACCACAGCAAATTCAACCCAAGCTTGAGATTGAAACCGAAAACTATACTGTTTCCACCGGCGAACCAGTAGCCATAAGACTGAATGTTGACAGAAATACAACCCTTGACATAAATATATATAACAACGATTCACTCATTAAAAACGAACAACTTGAGCTTAACAGGCGACGTTTTGTATACCTTTACACCCCCAGGGAAGGCACCAATATGCTTGAATTTACTTTATCCGATGCAGAAGGTAACTCTGTGACAAAAAAGGTAGTTATTGAATATACACCTGCCCCGGCGCCCGAATCCATTGCTGAACAGGTGAACAAAATTCCTGTAAAAGAGCTTGAATCATTCAGAAACCTATCACAGTTAAGCAACGGCAATTTACAAAAATACCTTGAAAGCCTGGATTTTGAGCAGCTTGGAATAAACAGCGCTTCTGAGCTCTACGACTACCTTATTAAAGAGATGCCCGGCAATTCTTATACTTTGGCAGAAATAGACAACCTGTTCATCAATTATCTTGCTCAGAAAGAGCTTTCTGATTATTTTGAAGAAATTAAAAAGCCTGCTTCAGAAAAGATGAAAAGTTACCTTTCATCACTTAACCCCGATTCGTCCGGGATATACTTCCCTGAAAAACTTGTGGACATTTTATATTCAGATATTCCAACCAAACCTTACCCTGTGGACGACCTTAATTATGCATTGACAAATATTGCATCAAAAAATACAGGCAACATCAACGATTATCTGGATATCCTAAATGCAAACTCTTCGCAGGAAATGGGTTTTGCATTGAGAAAACTTGAATCGGGGATTAAGAATTTTGCTGAACCTTTTCAGCTTACCATGCATTTATACGCAAATGCAGGCGAAGACAGATATACCAAAAAGGATGTTGAAAATCTTTTGAAAGAATCCTCGGTAAACCTTGATATGGACTACCTGCACCAAAGCATGATCCTGAACGGAAAGGGTAACCTCAAACAAACACTCTCTGACCTTAACCTTAATACCGAGAATATTAAGACATCGAAAGAACTGCTGCAATACCTCTGGGCCAATGCTGCAAACAAAGGTTATACAAATAAGGAAGTGATAGAACTGGTTGAATATATCAAAGCTAATTCTGATAAAAACCTTGAATTGTTCAGGCAGTACCTTGCAAAACATGCGTCGGGCAACCTTAAAGCCGTGATTCAGTCGCTGGATTTGAAGGAAAAAGGAATATCAACCTTTGCCGACCTGCTTAACTATCTGATTAATACCTCCGAACTGCACGATTACAACAGGCAGACCATATATCAATTGCTTCTGGACATTATAGGAACAGAAAACACCGCAGATTTTGTTAAATTACTCAAAAAGAACGCCGGTCTTGATCTGAACAGGACATTAGAACTTATTGACATGCAGCAGTTTTCATCTCCTTACGAGCTGCTCCAGCACCTGATCGGTTACACCGGGGAGTATAAATTTACAGAGCAAGACCTTCTGAACCTCTTGCTTAAACTGGTATTTGACAAAGGCCTGGATGTGGGCGAAACAGACATAACAGCAGACAGTCAGGATAAAACAGCTAAAAAGAAACTTGCAACTATTTTAATCCTGGCCAATGGATTATTGCTGCTCATTATTATATTTTTCATTCTTAGAAAGAAAAGAAAGAAGAAGTTAAAAAAAACCTGAGCTGAAAAATGACAAAAACCCTTATTAAACCAAAAAAAACCTTATTTACCCTCTTGTTCAGTCTCTTAGGCTTACTGTCTTATGGACAATTTGTATTAAGCCCCGAAGAGCAATATATTGAAGGTGAAGAATTCATTCTTTCAGAAGAGTGCAACGAAGCATTGCCCTTTTTCAGGCAATTGTACGATAAAGGCTTCAAAACCGCCAATATCTCCTACAAAATTGGTTATTGTTATCTTTTCTCACCCGGCAGGAAAGAAAATGCAATAGGCTACCTTGAAACAGCCTGTAAAAAAGCTTCTGGCAGCTACATAGGCAAATCCCCTTCTGAAGACAAAGCCCCGCTTGATGCTTTACTTTATTTGGGTATGGCATACAGAATCAATTATCAGTTTGAGAAGTGTTTCAATATTCTGAATATCTTGAAGGATTCTGTTGACAGCGGGTCGGAACTATATGCCAGGGCTGATTTAGAGATAAAGCAATGTGAAAATGCAATAAGCCTTGTTGAAGCAGAAATCATGCTTAAAAAAACACCTGTTGACGAAGGTATCAATAACACCAGTTCTAACTTCAATCCATTAGTAACCAGTGATGAAACACAGATTTATTACATGGAAGCCCTGAAATTCTATGATGCAGTTATGAATGCTGTTAAGGCTTCAGGTTCATGGACGCTTCCTGATAATATTACCGCAAATCTCAGATCAGACGGGGATTTTTTTGTCACCGGACTTTCAAAAGACGGCAATACCTTGTTGCTTCAGATGTACGATCCCTACTCAAGGGGAGATATTTATATGTGTGAAAAAAAAGACGGAAAATGGGAACAGATCAGCAAGCTCAACGACAATATCAACACCCTTTTCAACGAGACACATGCCAGTTTTGCAAATAACGGTAAAACCCTTATTTTCACAAGCAATAAACCCGGAGGGTATGGCGGGCTTGATATTTACAGGTCTGAAATGAACAGCGACGGCGAATGGTCACCTGCTATCAACCTCGGACCGGCTGTTAACACTGCCATGAATGAGGAGACCCCTTTTGTTACAGACGATAATAAAAGAATGTGGTTTAGTTCTATGGGGCATTATAACATGGGGGGGTACGATATTTTTTATTCCGATGCGGACGAGACCGGCAACTGGGGCAATCCGTCAAATGCCGGTTATCCCTTAAATACTTCTGATGACGATCTTTTCTACTTCCCGGTAAAAGATGGAAATACAGGTTACCATGCAAAATATTCCGATAACCTGTTTGGTTCGATGGACATTTTCCGCTTCGAACTATTATCAAAGGCCAATCCTGCACGCTTTAATGTTCGCGGGCAGCTTAAACCCAAAGGTGATCAACCGCTCCCGTACGAACGGATTGAAATAGCCCTGGTTGACAAACTGGCAGACGATACTTTAAGCATTAAAAAGACCGAACCAGACGGAAAATACACTTACAAACTTCCATCAGGTGAATACGAGCTTAACTTTTTTGCAGATAAGGAATATTTAGATAAAAAAAATATTTCACTGCCTGATTATCTTACCGTTAACGACCTTATTATTGACACGGAACTCGATGAATCGCTTCTGGCGCGAATTGCCACCTCTCCGGATATGATGACACTGCAGGGTGATCAGGCCCAAAAGGAGCCTGCAAAGCACCAGGAAGATACAATTATTATCAGGCACATACTATTTGGCTTCGACAGATTTGCAATATCTGCGGCAGATATTGAATATATTACAGGACTCACTGAGCTTCTTCAAAAGTATCCCGATGTAAAAATTATCATTAACGGGTACACCGATGCCATTGGTGATGCGTCTTACAATAAGGGCCTTTCGGTTAAAAGGGCACAGCGTATCAGGGACCTGATGGTTGCGGCGAAGATTGATGTATCGCGTATTGACGTGAACGGGCTTGGTGAAGAAGCACCGGTTGCCGTAAACAATAATGCAGACGGCACCGATAATCCGAATGGAAGGAAATACAACCGCAGGGTAGAAATTGAACTTGATAGGGTACCTGAATATCTGATCATTATATACATGAACAATGTTCCGGAAGAGCTTCTTTTTAAAAAGAATTAAAATGCATGAAGCTTCGGAAATAGTCTTTCAGGCTGCTTAATAGACAAACGGTTTTTAATTTTTAATAAAAATATCGGGTAGAATGCATTTTAATTCTGCCTATTTTATTAAATTTAGCTGTTTATTTATAATATGTTAATAACGACGAACCTTAATTCGACAGTTTTTCTATTATAATGACTTTGTAAAACTTCAAAATTACCCCTGATGAAACAAGCTCTATTCCTGTTTATGATAATTGCATCAACCCTTGCTGTTAAGGCGCAGGTTACAGAAGAGGTGCTTAAAGAATACTTTCTCGATGCCGAGTTTTTTCTGGCCCAGGAAGAATACATTGATGCATTGTATGACTATACCGAGTTATACAATAATGGATTTAAAGACAATGCCAATATTAATTACAGGATAGGGGTGTGTTATTTGAATATCCCGGGCATGAAAGACAAGTCTATCCCTTATCTGCTTGAGGCCGTTAAAAATATCAAAAACAATAACAGGGACAGCAAATACAAGGAAGAAAAAGCCCCGATGGATGCATATCTCTTCCTGGGCAATGCATACAGGGTAAACAACATGCTTGATAAAGCAATCGAAGCATACAACACTTACCGGAAGTTTTTACCCGCCTCAGATAAAAATGATATTGCCTTTGCGGATATCCAGATTGCCGCATGCAATGCCGCCAAAGAGTTTATGGCAAATCCTGTAACCCTTGAAAAAACAAACCTTGGCGAAGTCATCAATACCACTTCTTCAAACTTTAAAGCCGTAATTTCTGGCGATGGAAAAACACTGCTCTATATGAACGAACTACCCTTCTATGATGCAGTTTACTACTCCGTGTTGAAAAACGGTCAATGGTCAAATCCTGTAAACATCACCCCGATGATACAATCTGACGGGGACCAGTACGTTACATCGGTTTCTTACGATGGCACCGTGTTATACCTAACCAGGGAAGATAATTTTAACAGCGACATTTATGTAAGCAGGCTGGTTGAAAGCATCTGGCAAAAATCAGTACCCCTGAACAAGCTCATCAATACAAAATTCTGGGAATCGCATGCAAGCATTTCGAAAGACGGAAAGGTCTTGTATTTCGCGAGTAACAGGCAGGAAGGCTATGGCGGCATGGACATCTATAAATCGGAACTTGATGCCTCCGGCGACTGGGGTACCCCGGTAAACTTAGGAGCCGCAATTAATACGGCACTTAACGAAGACAATCCTTTTATCACCGAAGACGGGAAAACACTTTTCTTCAGTTCACAAGGTCATAAAGGGCTTGGAGGTTACGATATTTTCAAAGCTGTAGCCGATGTTAACAGTAACTGGGGTTACCCAGTAAATCTCGGCTACCCGCTGAACACCACCGATGATGATCTTTTTTACTATCCTTACAAAAACGGCAAATATGGCTATATCTCACTGCTTGAACCCGACGGCCTTGGAAAAGAGGATATTTACAAGGTACAGATAATCGTGCCGGGTGTTGCCGAAACCGAAGAAGTAGTTGAGGAAGAAAAACCGGAGGTAGCGCAGGTTACAGAAGAAACCGGAGAAACACCTGTAGTAGAGGAAACTACAGCATCAACAGAACAGGAAACAACCGGTGAAGCTGTGCAGGATTTGGTTGCCGAAGAAATGCAACCTGAGGAAACAGTGACCGTTGAAGCCGCCAAAGAAGAAGTCCTGCTTACCCCTGTTTATTTTGCCTTCGATAGTTATGCTTTAACTGAAAAGGGTAAAACAGAACTTGATCAGATAGTATCACTTGCCAAAAAATATCCCGGATTGACTTTTGAACTCATCGGGCTTACCGATGCCATAGGTTCTGCAGAATATAACAAAACACTGTCTGTTAAGCGTGCCAATGCAGCCAGGAATTACCTTGTTGCTGCCGGGGTTAGCGCTGGTAAACTGGTCGCCATTGGATATGGCGAAACCCGTTTTGCTGCCATAAACAGCAATCCCGATGGAAGCGACAACCCCGAAGGCCGGAGGTACAACCGCAGGGTAGAGATAGAAATTAAAGGCAATGATGCTTCGAAGCTTTTAATCAAAAAAAGTGAAGTCCCTGAAAATTTACAGATAAAATAAAACTGCTATTATCTAAAAGAGGCTGGGTAAAAATTCTGTAGAAAACGTAATTGCCACACGGTATGTCTTATGTAGCAATATCTTGTAAAAGAGGAGATTGCCTTATCTTGTACGCGACTACTGTTTAAAAAAAAAGACTTCTTACCCGGCCTCTTTTTCATTCTATTTTACCAATTCGTTTCATATTCTGATTAGTTTTCATAAATTTGAATCATCCAATCTTTTTCAAGATGAAACAATTACTAATAATTATTTACGTTGCCTTAAGCTTTTTCATGCCATTATCTGCACAAGAAGATAAGGTTTCAGAATACAAAGAATATTTTGATGAGGGCGAGTTTTTTTTCAACAGGGGTGATTACCAGGAAGCTTTGTATTATTATCTCAGGCTGGTGGATTATCAACCGGAAAACTCTCATTATAATTTCAAAATTGGTGAAAGTTACTTAAACATACCGGGACAGGAAGCCAAAGCCATACCTTATTTTGAGAAAGCAGTTAAAAATATTACAGAAAAGAACAAGTATAAAAAAAGATCATTCGAAGAAACCAATGCTCCTTTGCATGCCTATTTTTATCTTGGCAACGCATATCGTATAGACAACCAGTTAGACAAAGCACTGGAAGCATACAACACTTTTGTCCTTTCTCCTTTTTATGCCGGCAATTACAATGTAACCATTGTTGAAAACGAGATAAAATCGTGCGAACGGGCAAAAATCATTGAGGACAACCCCCTGAAACTTGAAGAAACATTACTTGCTGAAGTTATTAACACATCGGCATCTGAATTATACCCTGTATTATCGGGTAGTGAAAACAAAATGGTTTTTGTGCGCAGGCTTAAATTTTACGATGCACTCTATTACAGCAAGCGTGATGGAGAAACATGGTCAGACCCGGTAAATATTACCCCCGACATCGGATCAGATGGTGAGTTTTACCCTGCTTCGCTCTCGAACAGCGGTAATGAACTGTACCTTATACGCAAAACCGACCAGGGGTCTGATATTTATGTAAGCTATTTTGAAAATGAAAAATGGACGAAAGCCGAAAAACTGGCAGGCAAAATAAATTCCACGGCTGACGAGACCGGGGCCGGTATTTCAGAAAACGGTCAATTGTTGTACATTGCCAGCAACCGCAAAGGTGGAAGCGGAGGTTATGATATTTATGTTTCAAAAAGGATAAAAGACAATACCTGGGGTAAGCCCAAAAACCTTGGAAAAACCATTAATACCCCTTTTGACGAGGCATCACCGGTTGTATTGAAAAACGGGGCAGCTCTTTTCTTCAGTTCCAAAGGACATTACAACATGGGTGGTTATGATATTTTTTATGCCATAGCCGATGGCAAAAAGTGGAATACACCGGTCAATTTAGGCTCACCCGTCAACAACACCGGCGATAATATCTTCTACTATCCTGTTGGCAACGGCAACACCGGGTATTTATCAAAATTTCCTGCAGACGAAGGAAATGAAAATATTTTCAGGCTGATTATCAATTCAAACCTGCCGGAGTTTTAAATATGCCGGGCGAATTAAAAAAATTTTGTGATATTAGAACGACAAACGGGCAGATACCCTTACCCCGAAACTGTTCACACCGGGCTTACCGAGATATGACAACCTCCACATAGCATCTACCCTTAAAAGTTTGAAAATGTTTTCAACACCCGCACCGGCTTCAAGATAAGGCCCGTCAAGTCCTGTAAGCCCTTCAGGAAACACCATCTCCCTTTTGTTTTTTTCGGACAATCCGCCGAAAAGCACGTTACAATTAAGTACCTCGCGCCAGTTCAGCTTGCGAAGTAAAGGAATACGGTTAAAAAAGAACCCCTGGAAATGTTGCTCCGCAAATATCCTGAAATACTCATCGCTCACAAATTCGTAATAGTTCATCATATTGAAAGAAAGTGCATCAAAAGCATAGGTTTCGTTGCCTTCGTGCAGGTTTAACAAAGGATAGGGCAAAGAACCGTATATCTTTCCATAGGTCAGGATGTATTTAAAATAACCCATCGGGTTGGTTTCTATCCAGTCTGAAACCTTCATCCTTAGCTTAAAGTATTCGTTTTTATTATCCATAAAATCTTTCGGGCCATAAGTAAGGTCAAGGTCAATAATAGGGTAAACCGAACCAAGGCTTACACGCTCAAACTTGCCCCAGAGAAACTTTTCGCGATATGCAAAATGCACTGATAGCGTAAAATCTGTTGATGAAAGCGATGAGGCTGATACGGTATCCCCCTCGGGCGAAAAATATCCAAAAGGGACATATTCCGTACTGTAAATTACCTGATGGTTGAATTTCAGTGTATTCGAAACGCCATGTGCCCATTCATGTTCATAGCTTGCCTTGAACTGGTCGGTCATGGTTAATTTATAGTTCGGGTTCCTTCTAAGGAGCGAGACCATAAAATTATCGTCGAGAAAGGCATTGTCGCTCTTCCCAAGCTGTCTTATATCGTGAAAGTATCCTACATATGCAGTTCTGCGGGGATTGTTATTCACCATATACTGACAGTATAACCCGTATTTCAGCCTCTTGTCACCAAAGCCATAGGCTACATGACCTCCGGGCATTATCTTGGTGCTGAAGGCATTACTTGTCCTTCCCCCCACCCTCAGGCGCAAACCTTCAACAGGGTTACTGCTCACTGTGGTATAATAAGGCCCGTATTCAACGGGGCCTGCCACAATGTAATAACTCGCGAGCATGTTTATAAAGCCGTAATACAACTTATATCTCGGTACAGTCTTCACAGAATCAACCATCTCGTAAACCTTTCTGTCTTCAAGGGTAATAGGGGTTTTTCGGTTGCTTTCCCAGAAAGACTCATCCCTGTCAATTAAATTTTCCTCCACATAGGTGTCGGTTGTGATGCGGGTAATCTCGTCAGGGACCGGGTGATCGAGAGAAATACTGTCATATACCGCTGTCTTGCGGCCGAAAAAGCCATAAGCTTTTTCAAACACATTGAAATCAATCACCAGGTCTTCGCTGGTAAGAAACCATGTTGTATCATTAACCTGGTCGTAATTATATGTTGCCACCATATCTTTAAGCAGGTTGAGGTTAACATCGGCCGATACGCGCAATTGTATGGTTTTGATGGCAAACGTGGTATCGGCTACCCAGAAAAAACCATGAAAAGTCCGCTCCTGCTTACGTTTTGGCCTGAATGATATTTTATAGCACCAATGGTTATCAATGGTGGCGCTGTCGTCGAGATGGTATTTGTAATACATTCTGCCAAAATCGGCAATGGGGCTTATAAAGCCCGGATCGAAGAATATAATGAAATTATCATAGATATTCATCTGCTGATACATCCTTCCCGAAAATTGCGAAATGGTTTTGTTTTCGATGCCGCTAACCTTGAAGGCTTCTATCACCTCGCGGTTGACGGGCGGATTTTTTGAATAATACATTTTTGAAACAGACTCGGTGATCAACAACGGCAGGTAATTCTTGTTAAAAAGTTCTGAAGAATCCATATAATCGAAAACAAACCCAAAATCCTTTAAGAACCTTGTGTCTTTCATCTTTTCGGTTATATTGTTCAGGTCGAGCCTTAGTTTTGTATAAGCCCGGTAATGATATGACTCAAGCCTTGACGGGTCATTTTGTTTTTTACGGGCATATATCTCCCTGAGAATTCGAAAAGCCGGGTTCTCACCGGGTTTTACCACCACTGCATCGAGTGTGAATGTTGCAGGCACTAATTTCACGGTAAAATGCTGTTCCTTACCGGTTTGAACAGGTAATTTCATTATCTGGTAACCAAGGCTTGATACAAACAATGTATCGGTACCTTTAAGGGTGGAAAGGAAAAAAGTGCCGTCCATCTCGCTGATGGTACCAACCGGGCTGTGCTGAAACCCAACATTGGTAAACGGAATAGGTTCATTTGTCTCTGCGTCAATGACTTTGCCCGAAACAATGGTCCGCTGGGCATCTGACATCAGGCTGTTTAACAGCACGATAAGGGTGAAAAGAAATACTGGTTTGAACATTAACTTCACATTAATCCATGGCAATTACATTTCATTGTCGCCTAACGAGGTGTAAAATTATTATATTGTTAAAGACGCACAACGAATGCAGTAAAATTTTTTAATGATCATATTTATTTCAATGTCGTTTAATTAAGACCATTTGTGTCCCTCTCCGGGAGAGGGTACAGCCTGCCTGACGTCAGACAGGGGAGAGGATATAAAATAATAACCTTAATTAAACGACATTGATATTTATTTAGTGGCTCTAAGAAAACGCCAATTACTGCGTTATGCCCGTCTTTCAAGTCAGTCATTTACTTTAGTAAACTCCTGACTTTCAAGTCTTGCATGCCTTGTTCTTGACACTTTCTTAGAAGCCACTTCTGAATAACAAGAGTTTTCTTAGAGACATTATTTACATTATTGTCCGATTAAATTTAACCCGGAAAATTCATGGAATTTTCAAACGATTAACAAATACTCAATTTTGTCTATTTAAAAACCCCAAAATTGAGTATTTGTAAATCGGGGTTAACCCGTATAAACATTAGAATTCAACTAAAATCCACGAATTAAGCGGGTTAATAATGTTTATATTTCGTGCCTACGGCACTGTGAAATAAATATACAATTGCCTGTTCTATAAATATTTTGTACCTACGGTACTT
>JAFGPL010000243.1 GCA_016936215.1 Bacteroidales bacterium | reverse complement strand
TTTCCAACATTGCCGACTAAAATAACTTTGTTTACTGACATGATTAACAGGTTTAATTTTGGGTAAAAATATGAAAAAAAAATGAGAAGACAATTGCCTGTTGAAAAACTATGTACTACATTAAATAGAAGTTATATATGAGGATTGCTCCCGGATAATAATAAAAAAACCGCATAGAAATATGCGGTTTTTCTGTCTTGTAGTAAAATAAATTACTTCTGTATTTTTACATTAATTGTAACTGTTCCGCTTGCTGAAGCATTAAGTGCTGTAACTTTAAATGCACCTTTTTTACCTCCGGCTGTTACAAATTCAATTACATTGTTAATAGCAACATTTGAGACTTTGGAAGCTGTCAGACCGGTTATACCAACCAATTCTGTATCGTCATCAATGGCATCAAAGGCTGTGGATGAAATAGAACTAACTCCAAATCTTGTCTGGTTTTTGGTTCCCCAGTCTTGTGTCCAAGTGAAATCACTTGATGCCCCGGTTACAGTTTCATCATCTGGTGCAACAAAAGTGGCTTTATTGGTGCTTCCATAGTAGTAAAGTACATCTATATCGGCAGGTGTAGCTGAGGCTAATTTGAAAACGGTACCTGCATCGGCATCAAGGGCACTACCATAAGTCGTATTGCTTTGAGCTCCAATTAAAACTGCTGTAAATGAATTAATCTCTCCTCCGCTGGCGCTTCCAACCGTAACATCAATAGATTTTGAACTTGTCAGGTTATCCTTGTCGGTGGCCTGGATTTTGATTTTGCACGATTCGGTCAGCCCGGTAACGGTAAAACGGAAGTTGTAATTCATATTATCGGTGGTGGTAATGTCACCGCTCGAAAATGAAGTGTATGCACTCCCAAATTGCTGTTCGTCATTGTCGGTTACAATAAACAGTTTTACCTCGTCGAGTTTGCCTTCGGCAACTATTTCCCCGGTTAATGTTACAGATCCCCCAACCGCGGTTACAGGTGAGGCATTATCAATGGTAATTGAAGGGCCGGAAGTTTCTGTTTCTTCGCATGAGCTGAAAAATGCCATGCCCATGGCTGCTAATCCTAATAAAAACAAGTTGATTTTTTTCATAATACTACGATTTGATTAATAATTATCTGTTTATTTTATTCCAGTTTAAACGTCATTCTAACAAGAATGTTATAGAATAGTTTAAATTTAAGGATAAAATCCTTCTTTTGCAAAGATTGTGCCAGGTAGTTTTTAAAAGACATTATCAATATATCTCTCAATTAACCTGTTTACCGGGTATTTCCAAATATCATCTTTTTTTACTGATACATAGTTTTCTTCAAGAAAATCAGTTGTTTGCTGAATTTCAACCCTGTAAAACCTTGCGAAAATCCTCTGGTGTGTAAGAAGGTGCTTAAACACTTCTGAAACATCCAGTATTTTTATATCATGCTGATTGCCTAAGATTTCCTTCCATTGTTCAGATCCGGTAATTTCTGTTTCACCCTCCGGTTCTTTACCTTCAATTACCGGAAACTCATAAAGCATTTTCCAAATATCATTACCGGTGCGTTGTTTCAGGTATATATAGTTTTTGTATCCGATTACGAGGTAGTTAAAATACCTTTCTGTGGTTTTGGGCTTTTTATTTTTTACCGGAAGTTTCTTTACCATATTATTATTATATGCTTTGCAACCATATAATAAAGGACAAATTTCACACGCGGGATTTACAGGTGTGCATTGCAGGGCGCCGAACTCCATCACGGCCTGGTTATGGTTGCCCGGATTATGGCGGTCAAGCAGCGCAGATGCATGGTCTGAGAATATTCTCCTACCCGGGCCTGCAGCGACTTCAATACCATAATATCTTGATAAAAAACGATAAACATTGCCATCGAGCACCGCCACAGGCTCGTTGAAGCATATAGAGGCAATGGCGGCTGCAGTATAGGGACCGATACCTTTCAATAGCAAAAGGGACTTAAAATTGTCAGGAAAACATCCGTTATATTCAGATGCTATTATACCAGCAGTGGTGTGCAGGTTTCTTGCCCGGCTGTAATAACCCAGTCCCTGCCATAATTTCATAACTTCGTCAAGGGGTGCAGATGCCAGTTTTTTTATATCGGGGTATTTTTCCACGAATTTTAAATAGTAACCCAAACCCTGTTCTACACGTGTTTGTTGTAAAATTATTTCAGACAACCATATTTTGTATGGTGATTTCGTATTTCGCCACGGAAGTTCCCTTTTCCGCTGAGTGTACCACAATGCAAGGGTTTCGGAGACAGTCATACAGCCTTTTAAAAAAATAAATTACGAAATTATCACAAAAATAATGGTTTACTATTTTATTTATCGCCAGAAAGTATATATATTTGCAGTTCATAAATAAAAAATGCATTGTAAATTATTGATAATTAAAGAATTTAAAAAATGACGAAAGCAGATATTGTAAACGACATCTCAAAAAACACGGGTATTGAAAAAATAACTGTGCAGAAGACAGTAGAAGCTTTTATGGAAGCTGTAAAAGATTCATTAGTAGCAAACAAGAATGTCTATCTGAGAGGATTTGGCAGCTTTATCGTAAAGAAAAGAGCGAAGAAAACTGCAAGGAATATTTCGAAGAACACCACCATCGTTATTCCCGAGCACAAGATCCCTGCCTTCAAACCGGCCAAGTCTTTCATTGGTAAAGTGAAAGCCAACGTTAAATAATTTGTGTAATTTTTTCAACAGGATCAGATAACATGCCTAGCGGAAAAAAGCGTAAGAGACATAAAATGTCTAC
>JAFGPL010000242.1 GCA_016936215.1 Bacteroidales bacterium | reverse complement strand
TACCCTCATCTGTCCGACTTTCAAGCCATTGGGCAAAGTGTACATATTAAAAATTTCACCCACAGGGTCTTTCAATGATATTACATCGGTAAGCACTTTTATCATACCGTCTATGCGTGCATCGTTCAGCGCAAGCCTGTCGAGGAAAGCCTGCGACAACCCCTTTTTTCTGCCGTTTTCAAGGTCTTTTTCATTCTCTTTTTTAATCAGTTGCCTGTTTTGCTCAAGCTCTTCAGCAATATATTTCAGCGCCAGGTCTTTTACCGCGGTATTTATTTTTGCAAGTTCGCGCGAGGCGTTTCGTGCATTTCTTCCTTTTTCAAGAATCAATTCTTTCATGATTAATTGGTATTGAAAAGATTAGCATTTTTTGGCAAGAAATGTGTGCCTACCTCCTTACCATTTAAAATATCAAAAATGATCTCGGGTGTTGAGCCATTGGTAATAATAAGGTCTATGTTTTTTTCATAGCATATCTTGGCTGCTGTAAACTTGGTGATCATCCCGCCGGTGCTGAATGATGTACCTGCACCATTTGCCAGTTTTTCCAGTTCAGGGGTTATCCTTGTAACCGTATGTATAATTTCTGCATTTTTTTCAACCCTCGGATCGGCAGAGTAAAGCCCGTCAATATCCGATAACATAATCAGCATGTCGGCCTCAATTAGTTCAGCCACGATGGCCGAAAGTGTATCGTTATCTCCAAATTCGATCTCATAGGTGGAAATGGTATCGTTTTCGTTGATAATGGGAATGATCTCCATCTCGAGAAGTTTTTCAAGCGTGCCCCGGGCGTTATGCTGCCGCATAGGCAGTGTGACCACATCTTTGGTAAGCAAAACCTGTGCAACAGTTTGATTATAATCATTAAAAAATTTCTGGTATATCTTTATCAGCTCTGCCTGCCCGATGGCTGCAAGTGCCTGTTTTTTTGCGAGTTCTGAAGGCTTTTCGCTTAAACCAAGCCTCCCAGCCCCTACTGCAATAGCCCCGGAGGAAACAAGTGTAACCTGCAAACCTCTTCTGCGTATCGCGCTCAAGACGTAAGCGAGCTTTTCAATACGTTGAAAATTAAGCCTCCCGTTTGGATACGACAACGATGATGTACCAACTTTTATTACAATGCGTTTTTTCTCTTTCAATTTTTCCCTGTAATTTGTCATTTCTTAAACCTTCTCTGCCTTTTCAGAAATTAATTACATCTATTGAAGCAGGAAATTCTTCCTCAATATTTGTTTCCTCAGGCAAGGAACCTGTTATTTCATCTAGTTTATCATACAAATGATATTCATCGGTTATTACCGGGTTTTCAGAGCCCCTGGTAAGTATCATGAATTTTCCGTTGGCATCGAGCTTGATTAAAATGATGTCTGCACGTGCAATTTTGGATACATTAAGCGCCAGGGGATAATTATCATCCAGCTCAATATCCGAGGTAGACACCGGGTCGTTTTCATTGATAATGGGGATGATGTTCATCTCAAGCAGGGTATCAAACGTATTCCTGGCATTTTCCATCCTGTTTTCGTTTTCCATGATGTCGCTTACAAGCAGCACCTGGGCGACAATCTGGTTATACTCATCAAAAAAAGCCTGGTAAAACCTTATTAATTCAGCCTGGCCAATAGCAGCAGTCACCTGCATATCTGTAAGGCCTGAAGGTTGCTTTTCAAGTTTAAGTTTCTCAGTCCCAAGCGCAATGGCCCCCGATGAAACTACAAGTATATGTTTACCGCTGTTACGCAGGTTTGAAAGGATCATAGCCAGACGGTCCATTTTTCTTGGGTTCAGCTTGCCGTCTTTATTCGACAAAGTTGAAATTTCTATTCTAACAACTATTTTTGGATTTCTCTTATTCATTTACCATTCCATGTTAATAGTTTATGTATGGCCTGTTCACTTCTCTCGAATTTAAAGAATGCCAGTATAGATTCCATTTTTTCTTTAATCCTTTCATTGCATAAATTCCCTATGCTTCCCTCGTGTGTATGTTTTATCTCACGTGAAGGCTGATAAGTTCCGTTAAGGACTTGTTTACCAATCTTTTCATAGGCTTTTCTGAAGGGGACCCCTTTCAGCACCTCCCTGTTTACATCCTCAACAGTGTAAAGGAATTTATATTTATCATCCTCAAGTACCGAATCGTTCACAATAAGTTTATCGCTAATGAATGCAGCAATGGTCAGACACTCCTTCAACTGATCAAAAGAAGGCAAAAAAGATTCTTTGATAACCTGATAATCTCGAAAATACCCAGATGACAGGTTATTGGAGATGATAAGTATTTCATTGGCCAACGCCTGAACCTTGTTACATTTTGCCCTCAGCAATTCAAATACGTCAGGATTTTTTTTATGCGGCATAATGCTGCTACCGGTGGTATATTCATCGGGAAGGCTGACAAAACCAAAATTCTGGCTCATAAAGAGACATACGTCGGCAGCCATTTTCGAGATGGTGGAAGCCACCGATGCAAGGGCGCCGGCAACCGTTCGTTCAATTTTACCCCTCCCCATTTGCGCGTATATAACATTGTAATTCAAACGTTCAAACCCAAGCAGGTCGGTGGTCATTTGCCTGTTAAGCGGAAATGAACTGCCATAACCCGCAGCCGACCCTAAAGGATTCTGGTTATTAATGTTGTATGCTGCAAGCAATAACTGCAGGTCATCTGTGAGGCTTTCGGCATAAGCGCCAAACCACAAACCGAAAGAAGAAGGCATGGCAACCTGAAGATGTGTATAACCGGGTATTATAACATCTTTATGCTTTTCACTCAGGTTTATCAGAACGTTAAAAAGATGCTGTACAGAATTTACAATTTCGGTAAGTTCATGGCGTACAAACAATTTGATATCCACCAATACCTGGTCGTTTCTTGAACGCCCGCTATGAACTTTTTTACCAATGTCACCTAGCTTTTTGGTAAGCAATAGCTCTACCTGGGAATGTACATCTTCTATTCCGTTTTCGATTTTAAATTTACCCTCTTCAGCCTCTTTGTAAATACCCTGAAGTGCAGGGACCAGTTTATCAAGCTCACCGGCTGTAAGAAGACCGATACTTTCGAGCATAATAATATGGGCAATAGTACCAAGAATATCGTACCGTGCAAGGTACAAATCCATTTCCTGGTCTTTACCTGCCGTGAAATCCTCAATCAGCTTATTAATGCTAATACCTTTGTCCCAGAGTTTCATTTCCTGACTATTGGTTATTTTTTCCTGCGCATAATGGCATTGTGTGCCATCAGGCGAATGGCATTGATTTTTATAAAGCCGGCGCTGTCTTTCTGGTCAAACCCGCCCTCAATGTCCATACTTGAAAGTTCTTTATTATAAAGCGAACTGGGAGATTCACGCCCGTCAATAATCACGTTGCCTTTATAAAGGGTAATATAAACAACACCGTCAATCAGTTCCTGGCTTTTATTAATGGCAGCCATCAGAAAATCCATTTCGGGGCTGAACCAGAAACCATTGTAAACCAGTTCGCTGAATACCGGTGAAAGCATATTGCGCAACCTCATCACCTCACGGTCCATGGCAATGCCTTCGATATCCATATGCGCCTTATACAGGATGGTACCACCCGGCGTTTCATATACTCCCCTTGATTTAATGCCCACGAACCTGTTTTCGACCATGTCGAGCAACCCGATACCGTTTTGTCCCCCAATGAGATTGAGGTAATTAAACAGCTCAAGCGGTTTTACAAATGTTTTATTCTCTTCAGGGTTCACTACCTTCACGGGTATCCCGTCTTTAAAATGAATTTCAATATGGGTTTCTTTATCGGGGGCCTGCTGGGGTGACACCATCTTGGTGAGCATGTCGCTTTCGGGCTTGTATTTGGGGTCTTCAAGCACTCCGGCCTCATGGCTGATGTGCATGAGGTTATCGTCTTCGCTGTAAGGCTTTGATAAACTTGCCTTCACAGGTATGTTGTTCTCTTTTGCATAATTCAGCATATCGGTACGCCCTTTGAAAGTATCAAGAAACTCTTGCATTTTCCAGGGTGCAAGGACCTTTATCTTAGGATTGAGGGCATAAAACCCCAGTTCAAACCTTACCTGGTCGTTGCCTTTTCCGGTGGCCCCATGCGAAACATAGGCCGCATTCTCTTTTTCTGCAATATCAATATGGTGCTTTGCAATCAATGGCCTGGCAAGCGCAGTGCCGAGCAGGTACCTGTTTTCATAAACAGCATTTGCTTTAATGGCCGGAAAGATATAATCGGTTACAAACTCTTCTTTAAGTTCCTTGATAAATACCTTTGAAGCACCAATTTTCTCAGCCTTCTTTTTAACTTCTTCGAAATCATCATCCTGTCCCACATCAGCCACATAGGCAATTACTTCGTACCCCTTGTCAATTAGCCATTTTAAGATTACAGACGTATCAAGTCCTCCGCTGTATGCAAGAACAACCTTCTCTTTTTTCATTTTATCTATTATTAATTAATTGGTTACAAGTAAAAAGGTTGACCACCTTTTTGTGTTTACCTAAAATCATACCTATGAAAAGAAATAAATGGCAATGGTCAACCTGTTAAATCTTATTCCTAAGTTCAGGAATTATCATTATCAAAGAATTGATGATATCGTTTTCGGTAATTCCTTCCTTGGGAATAATCAAAATGGTATCATCGCCGGCAATGGTGCCAATAATCTCAAAAGGGCGTGCTTTATCAATAAGGGAAGCAATGCTGCTGGCATACCCGGGCAGCGTTTTAATCACACCCAGCTTGTTGGCAAATTCAATAGACATAAAACCCTGTGCTGCATAATTCTCTGCTACTTCATTCGACACCTGGTGGTGATCAGGAAGTTCATAAAAATATCCTTTTTCAGGATCGGCAATTTTATTAACTTTGAGAAATTTTAAATCCCTTGAAAGAGTGGCCTGGGTATAATGAAGCCCCTCTTTTTCAAGCAACAAAACCAATTCTTCCTGACTTGACACTTTGTTCTTCGAAATGATGTTCTTAATTGCAAGCAGCCTGTCTGTTTTATTTCCCATGATGTATACTTATTCAATATTAGTGCAAACTTATACATATTTTGTTATAATCACAAATAAATAAACCAAAATTTGTACTTTTGCCAAAATTTTAAAATCCCTTAATAAAGCAAACTTCTACATGGACAAAACAATCAAAAAAGTGATACTGCTGGGCTCAGGGGCCTTAAAGATAGGTGAAGCGGGTGAATTCGATTACTCGGGTTCGCAGGCACTAAAAGCATTAAAAGAAGAAGGGATTTTTACAGTACTGATCAATCCGAATATTGCAACGGTACAAACTTCGGAAGGCATTGCCGATAAGATTTATTTTCTGCCCGTTACCCCCTATTTTGTTGAAGAAGTTATAGTTAAAGAAAAACCCGATGGTATCCTGCTTTCGTTTGGGGGACAGACCGCACTCAACTGCGGAATTGAACTTTTTAAAAACGGTGCCCTTGAGAGAAACAATGTTAGGGTGCTGGGAACCCCGGTTCAGGCAATCATGGATACAGAAGACAGGGACTTGTTCGTGAAAAAACTGAACGAAATCAATGTAAAAACTATTGAGAGTGTTGCTGCCACAAATATTGATGATGCAGTGGCTGCAGCGGATAAACTGGGTTACCCGATCATCATCAGGGCAGCGTATACGCTTGGTGGACAAGGCAGTGGTTTTTGCAACAACAAAGAAGAACTGATAAAACGGGCAGAAAATGCTTTCTCATACAGCAACCAGATACTGGTAGAAAAGTCGCTTAAAGGCTGGAAAGAAGTAGAATATGAAGTAGTAAGGGACCAGTATGATAACTGCATCACTGTTTGTAATATGGAAAACTTTGACCCTCTTGGGATCCACACCGGTGAAAGCATTGTGGTTGCACCTTCACAAACACTTACAAATTCGGAATACCATTCTTTAAGACAGCTTGCAATAAAAATTATCAGGCATATCGGTATTGTTGGGGAATGTAATATACAGTACGCGCTCGACCCGTTTTCTGAGGATTACCGGGTGATCGAAGTCAATGCGCGGCTTTCAAGGTCAAGTGCGCTTGCATCAAAGGCTACGGGCTACCCGCTGGCTTTTGTGGCGGCCAAACTATCTGTCGGCTATGGGTTGCATGAAATAAAAAACTCCATTACCAAAACCACTTCCGCATTTTTTGAACCCGCACTTGACTATATCGTTTGCAAAATACCACGCTGGGACCTGAACAAGTTTATAGGGGTTTCAAAGCAGATTGGCAGCAGCATGAAAAGTGTGGGTGAGGTAATGGCCATCGGCAGAACTTTTGAAGAAGCCATTCAGAAAGGATTGCGTATGATCGGACAGGGTATGCATGGATTTATCGGCAACCGCGACCTCGAATTCAAAGATATTGAAAAAGAACTTTCAGAACCTACCGACATGCGTATTTTTGTGATTGCCAGCGCATTTGAAAAAGGCTACTCTGTCGAACAGATTAATCAGCTTACAAAAATTGATCCATGGTTCCTGAACAAGCTGAAGAATATTTTCAACCTGAAAAACGATCTTACAAAATTCAATAAGCTTGAAGAAATTCCTGCAGAATTATTTAAAAGGGCCAAAGTACTGGGGTTTTCTGATTTTCAGGTAGCTCGGTTTGTGCTTAAAAGTGTAAATGAGCACATTGAAGAAGGATTGATGCGCGTGAGAAACATACGGAAAAAACTTGGCATACTTCCCTATGTAAAGCAAATTGACACCCTGGCTGCCGAATATCCTGCCATGACCAATTATCTTTATCTTACATACAGTGCCTCTGCGCATGATGTTATGTATACCGGTGATAAAAGATCGGTGGTAGTGCTGGGATCGGGAGCCTATCGCATAGGCAGCAGTGTTGAATTTGACTGGTGCGGGGTAAATGCACTGAATACGATCAATAAAGAAGGATACCGTTCGGTAATGATTAATTACAATCCTGAAACCGTAAGTACCGATTATGATGTATGCGACCGGCTTTATTTCGATGAGCTTTCTTTTGAACGTGTTCTGGATATTATCGAGCTTGAACAACCCAAAGGGGTGATCATCTCCACCGGCGGACAGATTCCCAACAATCTTGCCATGCGTCTTGGCAACGCCAAAGTAAATGTGCTTGGTACCTCACCTGTATCAATAGACAATGCCGAGAACCGCCACAAATTTTCTATGCTTTGCGACCAGTTGGATATTGACCAGCCACGCTGGAAAGAGCTCACCGATATCAAAGAAATTTACGATTTTGTTGATGATGTCGGCTTCCCGGTACTTATCAGGCCGTCTTATGTACTGTCAGGCGCAGCCATGAACGTGGTTTCAAATAAAGACGAGATGGAACATTTTCTTAGTCTTGCCGCGATGGTTTCAAAACAATATCCTGTTGTGGTTTCTGAATTTATTCAGCAGGCAAAAGAAATCGAAATTGATGCTGTGGCAAAAGACGGTGAATTAATCGCCTATGCCATCAGTGAACATGTTGAATTTGCCGGGGTACACTCCGGTGATGCCACCATGGTATTCCCTGCACAAAAAATATATTTCGAGACCATGCGCCGTATCAAGCGCATATCAAGAAAAATATCCAAGGCACTAAACATCAATGGCCCCTTCAATATTCAATTCCTGGCGAAAGACAACGATATTAAAGTTATCGAATGTAACCTGAGGGCTTCCCGCAGTTTTCCATTTGTTTCAAAAGTGCTTAAGGTTAATTTTATTGAAATTGCAACGAAAATTATGCTGGGAGAGGAAGTTGAAAAACCCTCCAAATCTGTTTTTGACCTTGATTACATCGGTATCAAAGCCCCGCAGTTTTCCTTCTCACGGTTGCAAAAGGCCGATCCCATCCTGGGTGTGGATATGGCTTCAACCGGTGAGGTTGGCTGTATCGGGGAAAATTTTTATGAAGCAATACTAAAGAGCATGCTTTCTGTGGGTTATACCATACCAAAGAAAAACATCCTGCTTTCTACTGGTCCTATGCGCTCCAAAATCGAACTGGTAAACAGCTGCCGCTTGCTGAAGGAAAGAGGGTACAACCTTTTTGGCACCAGGGGCACCGCCCAGTTCCTCATGCAGAACAATATCGAATGCGCCACCCTGCATTGGCCTGATGAAGACGCAAAACCCAATACTTTGGATTATCTTAAGGAAAGAAAAATAGACCTTGTGATTAATATTCCCAAAGATCTTACTTCTACCGAATTAAGCAATGATTATACGATAAGAAGAAGCGCAGTTGACTATAATATACCTTTGATTACCAATGCAAGGCTTGCGAGTGCATTTCTTACTGCCATATGCAAATTATCTGTTAAAGATATTGCTATAAAGAGCTGGGACGAATACCGGTAAATAACTATAGGTTATTTGTATAGACATGTAAATGCGGCTATTGATTTTTTATGAATTATAAATAAGACATGATTTTTGCTTTTAAACATTATGAGCATCTCTAAAAACCCGCTAAAACGAAGCCGTTATTACGAGCGTAGCGAAGTAATCTTAACAAATACGCACGTTTTAACAGATCGCCGCACTACATTCGTGATGACGGAACGGGTTTTTAGATATGCCCATAGTTTATTGCCCGGTATTAATTTCATTAGACCATGAAATTTGAAAAATTATCAGAACCGATTATGAAAATCAGCAAAAAGCTCAGCTTTACAAAGAAAATTGGCGAACCTCCAGGAAGTCTAACCTATACAGGAGAATCCGGGAAAAGGTCTTTAAAACTTGAGCTGATACAATACAGCCATGACAATTTAGAAATCCAGGTTTTTAACGATCTGAAACCACTTTCAGAAAAAATCAGAAAAGACTATGTTAACTGGATCCATACCAACAACCTATCAGATACAACCATTATTGAATCAATCGGAAATCTATTTAATATACATACTTTAACCCTTGAAGATATTCTCGACACAGACCACCTGCCAAAAATTGAGCAAACCGATAATTATCTTTTTCTTACACTAAAACTCATCGGACTGGCAGAAAACAATGCCCCGACTGAAAATCATGTAAGCCTGGTTCTTGGAAACAATATTCTTTTATCTTTTGCCGATTCGGATGAAGATATTTTTAACATACTGAAATTCAGGCTTGAATCGCAAAAAAACAAAGCAAGGACAAAAAATGCAGACTATCTCTTTTACCTGATACTTGACCTTTTGGTAGACAGGTATTATATCGCTTTTGATAAAATTTACAGCGATCTGGAAAATATTGAAAATCTTTTAATTGAAGATTTTTCTTTGAACCGGATAAGAGCCATTCACAATATTAAAAAGAAACTTTCATTTTTAAGAAAATCCCTTATACCCCTTGAAAAATCAGTAATCCTTATTCTAAAGGATGAATATGACCTTATCGAAGACCAAAATGAAATTTATTTTCGCGATGTCTGGGACCATCTCATTCAACTTATTCAGATGCACGATTCATGTCGCGAGTTTGTTTCATCGCTTCTTGAACTGAATGGTACAAATCTGAGCAACAGCATGAACCAGACTATGAAAATACTGACGGTAATAACAACCATTTTTATTCCCCTTACCTTTATTGCCGGCGTATATGGCATGAATTTTCATCACATGCCAGAATTATCGTGGAAATATGGTTATTTTTATGTGTTATTGCTTATGGTAATAATCGTTATTTTCATGATGATTGTGATGAAAAAGAAAGGTTTTTTCAAATGAGTACAAAACTACTTGATATATCAAAACAACTGCTTTCTATTGCACAATCGGGATTAACATTTTCTGAAAATAAATATGACCTCGACCGTTATAAACAGATCAAAGAGATTGCACTAAAACTTATGGAACAGGCATCGGGTATCCCGTTTGAAAAGCTTTCGGATGTTTTTGCGGCCGAGAAAGGTTATCTCACCCCAAAAGTTGATATAAGGGGAGTGGTGTTCAGAGATGATAAAATTTTAATGGTACAAGAAACCATTGATGGGCATTGGTCATTGCCGGGGGGATGGGCAGATGTTGGTTTCACCCCCTTTGAAATCGCTAAAAAAGAGGTCTTCGAAGAATCAGGCCTTATTGTTCATCCGGATAAGCTCCTTGCTGTGCTTGATAAAAGGTCCCATGCCCATCCTCCCGATATTTTTCATATTTATAAGATTTTTATTTTATGTTCGGAAACTGGCGGCAAAATGACAATCGGCCTCGAAACAAGCGACGTAGGTTTCTTTAGCCTTGACGAACTGCCTCCATTGTCGCTCAACCGGATTACCAGGGAACAGATTGAGTTGATGTTTGAATATAAAAACAACCCAGGTAAACCTGCTTTTTGTGATTAATTGTTTAGTTCCGAAAAAGTATATAAAATGAGAAAACAAATATGCTTTATGGTTTGTGCAATTTCACTTCTTTTTCTCTCCGATTGTTCTTCTCCATTAGACCCCGAAGAAGAACATAGCTTGTCAGAAATCAGGAAATCTGCCAGAAACGGGCAGGTTGTGAAATCAATAGGAATGCTGGCAGAAAGAAATGCAAATCGTGAGTTTGTTGTTCAGGACGATGAAACCTCAATGGAAATTGACCTTGCAAAGTTCAAGAAAGAATCTAAATACCTGAAGAAAAACACAAAGATCATATTCAGCGGAACTTACAGGAAAAAGCCATTCTGCGCACCAAGAATCGAGGTTGTGTCACTTCAGGTGGTTGAAGATTTCAGGTAAGTAACCGGTCAAATAAAAAAGGTTTTTATGATCAGAATAACCCGTGCAGCTCTGCATTTACCCTGTCAATAACAACGCTAAGGTCTTCAGGCTTATCTGAAAAATTATTGGTGTCAACATCAATTATCAGCAATTTGCTAAGTTTATATGATTCCACCCAGGCTTCATATCTTTCGTTTAACCGTTTAAGATAATCAAGCCTGATGTTTTCTTCATATTTACGTCCTCTTTTCTGAATTTGCCTCACCAAAGTTGGCACAGAAGCACGCAGATAAATAATCAGGTCGGGGGGCTGTATGAGAGAACTCATAAGCGTGAAAAGCGTAAAATAGTTTTCAAAATCACGGGTGGACATCAACCCCATCGAATGAAGGTTGGGGGCAAAAATATAAGCGTCTTCGTAAATGGTACGGTCCTGAATAAGTGCTTTCCCCGACTTCCTGAAAGACAGCATCTGGTTAAACCTGCTGTTGAGAAAATAAATCTGAAGGTTGAAAGACCAGCGTTGCATGTCAAGATAGAAATCATTCAGATAAGGGTTGTCATCAATATCTTCAAAATGTGCATCCCAGTTAAAGTGCTTCGAAAGTTGCCGCGTCAGGGTGGTTTTTCCTGATCCGATATTGCCTGCAACCGCAATATGCTTGCTTTTTTCCATAGTGATTATTCAAAAAATTACCTCAAAAATAATCTTTAACTTGATAATAAGATTAAAAAACAGATGGAAAGTTATTTTTTTGACTGGTCCATCTTATCATTCAGTTTCAAAAGCTCGTCAATATATTTTCTGTCGTTGCTCAGCCGTGGCACTTTATTCTGCCCCCCAAGCTTTCCTTTTTCCCCAAGCCAGCGATAAAACAAGCTTCTTTGGGCTATCCTTATCACCGGGGCCCCGAGTGTGATGTTTTTGTATCTTTTAGCCTCATAGTCCGAATTCAAAGACATCAGGGCATGGTCGAGCATGGTCGCGAAATAATCGGGATTTTCCGGTTCTTTCTCAAACTCGATAAGCCATTCGTGCGCCCCTTTTGTTTCACTGCTCATATATATGGGCGCTGCTGTATAATCTGTTATTATTGCGCCTGTTCTCTCACAGGCAATTTTCAGTGCATTCTCGGCATTTTCAATAATAATCTCTTCACCAAAAGCATTGATAAAATGTTTTGTCCTCCCTGTTATAATTATTTTATGAGGGCTTAGTGAGGTAAACTTTACCGTATCCCCGATTATATATCTCCATAATCCGCCATTGGTGGATATCACAATGGCATAATTCTGACCTTTTTTTACATCGGCAACTGTGAATACCTCCGGTGTTTCACTCTCAAGTTGTTCCACCGGGATAAACTCGTAAAAAATATTGTAATCAAGCATCAGGAGCATTCCCGGGTCAGCCGGGTCATCCTGTATCGCGAAAAATCCTTCCGAGGCATTATAAGTCTCCTGGTAATGCATGTTGGGCGTAGGAATAATTTTTTCAAATTGTTCGCGGTAAGGAATGAAATTCACACCCCCGTGCATAAACAGTTCAATATTAGGCCATATTTCCAGGATATTTTTCTTACCGGTATATTCGAGGATGTACTTCAGCATTACCAGGTTCCAGGATGGCACCCCGGCGATACTTGTCACATTCTCCTCAATGGTTTCTGCTGCTATTTTTTCAAGTTTCTCCTCCCATCTGTCAAGAAGGGCAACCTCCTGGCTCGGGGTACGCACAAACTCAATCCAGAAGGGAGAATTCTCCAGCAGTATGGCAGATAAATCACCGTAATAAGTCTGGGTATCATAGTTGTCAATCTTATTACTTCCACCCAGGGTAAGCCCCTTGCCCGAAAAAAGTTTAGACTCTGGGTTATTCTGCATATATATGGCAAGGACATCCCTTGCACCCCTGAAATGACAATCCTCAAGACACTCTTTGCTAATAGGTATAAACTTACTTTTATCAT
Organism: Bacteroidales bacterium; assembly: GCA_016936215.1. Taxonomy (GTDB): domain Bacteria; phylum Bacteroidota; class Bacteroidia; order Bacteroidales; family UBA10428; genus JAFGPL01. The sequence goes on along the minus strand of JAFGPL010000242.1, from coordinate 8,338 downwards.
TCGTGGTCCCGGATGATTTTGCAAACCATTTGATATCCCCCGGCCATAATACATCTTTTTGTCCGCTCCTTATACGTTCAACATTAGGCTTCACATCCTCATAAGTCTGTAAAGGAACCCTTTTCTGGTATTCTTCGATTGACTCAATGGATACATAATCATATTTCCTGCCCCACTCAGTGCCCGAAGCCTTTAAAAGTAACTTCGATAGAACTTCCTGCTGTATATCAAAAGGATATTTCCTGAAAAGGTCAATCTGAAATATCCGTTTAACATTGAGCCAATTTACAATTGAGGTGATAAAAGGCATAAAAAGTCATTTAGTTTGTAACAAATTTATGCATAATGTTGAAACAGACAAGTCTGTTGTCCATTACTTTCAAATTGTCATCCGGTCAACCGGTATAATAACACTGATTTAAAAAATACTTAAGGTATTTTGATTAATTTTCCGGTAAATAAAATAATGTTGTTTTTAAAACCGTTAGTTATCGTTTTTCGTATAATAGCATTCAACCAACTTGAGCAAAAAATGAAAAAACTACTATTTATCTGGGTATTAACCCTGTGTACGCTATTTGCAATATCACAACAGGGTTTGATCATCCCTCTCGGCAATACACAAAATGATTTTACAAAAGCAAGCAAACTGGCTTTGTATGCAGCAGGTAATAATTTCCAGGCAGCCGGAAATGGTGTGGATGAATTGTTGTTCCCCGCCTATGGGGAAAATTCCGTTTACTGGATAACAGATGGTGCTGAAAAAGGCAACTTCGTGTTGCCGGGATCGCTGCCCGAAGGATATCCTGGCATATCTTCAACGCCTTATGCAAATTACACCTGGACCAATAGTACCCACAGGGCCATCCATTTCGATTATGCCAAAGACCGGATCGCGGTTTTCAGAAGCAAAATAAAAGCCAACGAATACACTGTTTCGTGGGAGGCGATGTATTTTAAAAATATGTTCGAAACGTACTTCTATGCCGATATTATTGAAATGGTTGATGAAGATATTATTGAAACGCACGGATTTTCAGACTCGGTTAAGATAATGATAATACCGGCCCTAACATATAAAGGCGAAGACGGGAGCTATTATGCTGCTGAAATTGCTTCACAGGCACCTTCCCTGAAGGAAAAGATAGATGCTTTTCTGCAGCGCGGAGGTGTTGTTTACACAGAAGGCAATGGCCTGTCGCTTCTTGAAGAACTCGGGTACCTTTCCGAAGGAACTGTTAATTATTCTGATATATTGAATAGCGGCGTTGAAAGCCTTGTGGATATTACAGTCACCAACCCGGCACACCCCGTAACTTTTTATGCACCTGCGGCAGGCAACCGGATTTATTGCGGTGCACTCCCCATGGCTAATGCCGAAGGGGCTGATATACTGGTAAAAGCATCCGCCGATGAACGTCCGGTAATTTTTGAAATACCGGCAGGCGGTGGAAAAATCATCTGCAACCTCGGACTCCCTGCAGCCGGAGGCATGACTGACAATCCTTCTGATAAACGACAGCTTCAATGGACCATCAGCGCGCTGTTTTACAGCATGTCATCCGATATTGATGTGGTACGGCATGTTGAAAATGTATTACCGGCATATCTCCCTGTTGGCCGTAACGCAATCTCGTTCGACAGAATTGACTCCTTTGAAGTTAAAGTGCTCGTGAGAAATCTGTCATCCCAGTCGGTAAGCAATATTACAATTACTGAATCTATTCCCTCATATTTTGATTTTATAGAAGTGGTTAATTCCCTTGGAACTATAACTACCCAAGATAACCGGGTTATCTTCAGCAATATTGAACTGGCAGCTTATTCGCAGACAGAGCTTAGCTACCGTCTTGCAACCCCGCATCCCGATGACCCTGTTCATGAAGATATTGACGATTATCTTGTTAAAGACAACCTTCTTACTGCATCTCAGGTTAATGTAACTTATACCGCTTCAGGTGGAACAGTTACAGCATTTTCAAATCATCGCAATTATGCCGATGTAATGTTCAGCGCCCGCATTTTTGCCGATACCGATGTCAATTGGAAAAACTTCCTGGGACTTTATTATCAGCCTTTCAAGGTATTCATGATCATGGAAAACAAACAGAGGACACCTGCAAAGGATGCAGTATACACACAATACATCCCGAAAGATATTCCATTTTACTGGAGCGACCAGTCCCTGAACATTCCTATATTGAAAACACCAGGCGGTAAATTTATTGATGTGCTCAGGGGAAGCAATGATGAAAACAATCCCGTTTACGATATGGACAGCGACGGAGACCCCGACGCATGGCTCGATACATCATCTATCTATCCGAAAGGATATACCATTACCGAAGAGGAGGTATACTGGGCCAATCCCTGGAGCCACCTGCATCCCGGTTTTGAAAATATTGTTTACGAAGACATTAACCATAACGGACTCAGGGCACAGGATACCGATGGTGATGGTATTGTTGACGTTGAAGAACCCGGGGATAAAATAAGGGTATGGAAGGTTACATGGAACATCGGTGAAGTAGCCGGTTACCAGTATTACGATCCTTATTGTTCCTATGAATTGTGGATAGACCCTCCCGACCTGGTGGCAATGGCTGCAGGTGTTGGTTATGCATTTGATTCAATTACCGGTCAGGTTAACGGTATGTTCTATCCGAATTCTCCCGATATTGAAAATCCCAATCTCTCAGATCATTCCTGGAAACATTGGATGGAACGCGATGAAAATGACAGCGTAATCTGGAAACAGCTTATTTTTCAAAAAATCAACAACTATGAAGGCTATACCTTTATTGATACTTCCGCTACCGGCTACCGGCTGCTGCCAACAGATTCGTGCGCAGGCACTGCCCCACAGCCCCATAACGAGTTTCTTGCTGTGGTGTCGCTCGGAGGCGAGGAGATAGATATGTACCACCCCGTGCCTTCAAAATCAATGTATTCAAAGATTGATTACAAAACCATGTTTGACGAAGAACGGGTGACCCCGATCAGGACCACTTATACTTACTGGGCGCCATTGCCCAACCCGCTGCAGTTTGAATTTTTATCCAATCATTTCACCATTTACGATACCCTCGGTAACCTTATCAACAACCTGCCCTCCGATGGCAAAGCACAACTGGTTTTTGACATTGATGCCACCACCGAATATACCCATTACTGGATAAGAAATGTTGGATACGATGTGGATTTCAACGATCCCTCGCTGCTGATAGATGGCGTTGACGGATACGGCGATGGTGTATTCGGATATTTCATTTATGACATCCCCAAAGGAATGGGGGGCTATTCCATCACCCTGCCTCGAAATGAAGATGGCAGCTACAACATTGATTCAATTGTTCAGATTGACGGCAAGCCTTTTTCAAGATGGATAGACAATCCCAATACCGGCAACCAGGTTGAAATTTGGGAGGATCCGTTTGAATACCATGTTTATATACCCCAGTTACTAATCCCGCCAGCCCTTGACGACAACAATGGTGATGGCACCGATGACTGGATTGACGACCGCGGTGACCGTTTCAGTTCTTCAACAGGTTTTTTACACGATGCATTTATGCCGGGCAATGGCGAAGATTATCCCGGTTATCCTGCCGAACCATTCCAGGATGATATTTATGGTATGGTAGAATCAGGCTGGTATGGCGGGGCAGATGGCACTTACGGTGATGATTTTTATGAAATGCCGGGCATGACACATATACTTATAAACGCCAACTACGAAGGGCGTGGCCGTGAAGGCTCCCTTGAGATCAGCAAAGGGGGGACACTTGTTGTGGAAGAAATTTTCGGGGGCTCTCCCTGGGTGATCTTCTCCCATGTGCTCTCTTCATTTGCCCAGGGCACTGATATTGAAATAAAATCTGAAGTAATCCCTTCAAATGTAAAATACGGTACCGATACAACCTATATCAGGCATACCATTACCGACCAAAACGAACCACACGAATTCGACATCAGGTTTGATCCCTATCACATGTCGTATGGTTATGGTGAAGCTTCGCTAACTACTATCGTAGGAGGCAAAGACCCCTGCAGTCTCATCGAACCCGTGATTTCTACCTCATCTATTATTGATCCCCTAAAGGATGAAGTTACGGTATCGCTTGTACCCGATCCCGACCCTGAAATTCCCGAACTTGCAGGATTTCCGAAACAGGTTACCGGCTCTTTTGTCGAGATTCGGATTGAAGTGATGAACGGAACAGAAGACAACTGGAAAAATACCACCGTAACGCCTGTTATCCCGGTTGAACTTGGCAATACTTCTGTAGAATTCAGTTACGTGGCATATCCAAGGCCGCTTGTTCCGGGTGATGATATCGGGACTTTTGAAGCCGGATGGCGCTTTAACCAGCCCGAAGGTGAAGTATTGGTAAAACCCGGAAATAACCTTAACCTTTTACAACCTGCACGCAGGGGATATTTCATTTTCCTGTTTAAAACAGATAAAAACCTTGAGGAAGGTATATACGATATAGGGTTTGAAATGAACACGAAGCGTGAGTATTATACCGGCGAAGACAAGGGCAGCTATTCATGTAAAGCCCCTTCGGCAATGATATGCATAGCACGCAAAAACGATAACAACAGGGTAAATGAATTTCAGAAGCTGGTAATTGCCCAGGCAAAGCTTAAAAACCTGACGGTACAGGGAACATCCAACCTTGATTTTACAGGAGAGGTAAAATGGGGGATCACCGAACCGGCCCCTGAAGATTTTGAACTGATGCCTGATATACTTAGCTCCACATTACAGGGGAATAGCGAAATTATTGACCTTTCATCGTTTAAAAAATTCCCGGCCGTTGACACCACCACGATATATGTGTTGCAAAAAGCAATTGTGAACAGCTATGATGCCGGCGAAAAATTAAGGGTAGTAAGCAGTGGCATGCTGGAATATAACAATCCTTTATCAGGTGATTTCATCGAATTGCTTGAACCCATGTTCGTTTACCCGGTTGGCCCCAAAATACAGGTTTCCAACAGGATTTACAAAGTAAACGGGTACCGTGTTGAAGATACCCTGGCCTTTGAACCCGACAAGGATGTTTTTGTTACCACACGACTCTCCGTGACCAATACCGGTAACGATATATCTTCAAATACCATCATCACTGTTTATCCGGGACCATTTTACCAGCCATTGGCCGATAGCATGCCTTCAAATGTTTCAGTTACAAACGAAGCATTGATTGTGAACATGGGATCGGTCGAACCCGGGCTTACAAAATATATTTACCTGAAGTTCAAACTACAGGATATCAATGAGAAATCCGGTCTGATGGACCTTATTGAAGCTTCTGACATTACTTATGAAGGAACTTCAATCGTTGCCTCTTACAGTTATTCAAACAATGAGCAGGTAAAGCTTGATATTCCTGATTTTCAGTTATTTGCTGCAGTGTCAGAAATTTCAGGAAATGTTGCATCCATCCAGGTTACTGCCGTAAACAGGGGCATTCCTGCGAAAAATGTGTTTTTAAGGGTATATCCCATTGTAGGTGATGGAATTGCCGAATTGCCGCTGGCTGAGATGGAAATTGACTCATTCGCAACCGGACAGGAGATTGTATTGATTGCTGATTATACCCTGCCCAACAGCGAAGTCACCAGGTTTGTGGCCATTATTGATGACGGAAACGACCAGCGCGAAGTGTTTGAACTTAACAATATTCTTGAATTTGAAGGGGGGCAGGGCATCAGCTCTGTTGAAGGGATAAATACGGAAGACCATTTTCCGATCTCTGCCTATCCGAATCCCTTCAGCGATTACCTTGTTATTCAATTTCGGTTGAGTGAACCTGCTTCTGAGCTTTGCATCAAGATATTCAATATAAACGGTGTTGAGGTAAACCGCATTACAAACCTCGCCCTGAATGAAGGTGTTCATATTGTAACCTGGTACACCAATTCCTGTGAAAGTGGAAATTACCTGCTGATTTTTGAAGGTAAAGGCATGAACGGAGATCTGATCAGGTTTAACAAAGTTGTCACCAGACAATGATGTTTTGTAACCATAAAAAAGAGGCTGTCTTAAAAGTCTCTTCTCTTGTCATTAAGCACGATAGTGAAGAATCTGTACAATTTAATAAGAGATTTTTCACTATCGCTCAATATGACAAATCGTGTTGGAAAGTGATTATTTTCATGGCCTCTTTATTTTTTTCACTGAAAACTTTTCCCCAGGCATTATTTGAGGCGCCTGATACGGTTTGTATCCGCGACTCGATGCAGGTGGCTAACCTTTCTCCGCAATCTCAGAGTTATTACTGGAATTTTTGTTCCGCAAGCCTCGATTACATGCCGGTGGGTGAAAACATAGATGCAGCAGGACTTGTCAACGGACCCGCGTTTATTTCTGTGGTGAAGGAAGACAATGATTTCTACGCCTTTATAACCAATCACGAAGACGGGACACTCACGCGGCAATATTATGGTAATTCCTTTGACAACCTGCCGGTAACGGCAAATCTCGGTTCAGTTGCAGGGATAAACCATCTTGAAGGCATCCAGGTAATAAACGACAATGGCCGATGGTATGGGTTTATGGTAGGGGGCATCGGCAGCCAGTCTTCATTGATCAGGCTTGATTTCGGAACATCACCCGGGAATACCCCGCTAACAGCCAACCTGGGCAACCTGGGAGAACTATCCTACCCGATAGACCTTACCTTATTTTTTGATGGCACCCAATGGACAGGCTTTACAGTGAATTATACCACGAGTACCATCACACGTTTTATTTTTTCTGCAGGTTTAAATAACCCACCTGTTGCCCAAAACCTGGGAAACATTGGTAACCTTGACAAGCCCTGTGGGATCAACATGATCTCCGAAGCCGGAAACTGGTATGCCTTTGTTACCAATTTTGGTTCGGGCACCCTTACACGGCTCGACTTTAATAATTCACCGATGAATACACCAACCGGAACCAACCTCGGCAGCCTTGGTGAACTGCAGTCACCTTTCGACCTGACACTGATCCGCGATTGCGAACAGATATACGGATGGGTGGCAAACCATTATACCAACGAACTAATCAGGCTTCAGTTTTCAGGCGCGATAACTGCTGTCCCTCAGGCCGAATCCATTGGTAATATTGGTAATTTATACCAGCCGCATGGCATGTCGAACGTCTTCAGGGAAAACGACATGCTCTATCTGTTGGTAGGCAATATCAGCAATTCTGTTTCCAGGTTTCATTTCCAGCCGTGTTCCAATGCATCGCTTCCTTTCTCAGCAGACCGAAACCCTCCAAAAGTTACCTACGATTCACCGGGGATATATAATGTTTCACTTACCATTGACGAAGGCTTGCCCACCCAGTCGGTATTCTGTAAAGATGTGGTGGCTTTTGACAACCCGGTTATCTCACTGGGAAATGATACAACACTGATGCCCGGCACCCAAATTGAACTGAGCCCTGGCGAAGGGTTTGATGATTATTCGTGGTCTACGGGGGATAATACATCCTCGCTGTTCGTTTCAAACCCGGGTGAATATTATGTGACAGTCACCGATACCAACGGCTGCAATGCAACAGCAAGGATAACGGTGACAATCGCACTGCACATTCCAAATTTCTTTACACCCAATGGGGATGGCATCAACGACCGCTGGGAGATAGCCTATTTTCAAACAAATCCCAATGCCACCATTGAAATTTTCGACCGCTTCGGGAAGAAACTTGCCGGTTACCGGGGCAGCGATTCCGGGTGGGACGGCACCTACCGGGGCAGACAGTTGAAAGCCGACACTTACTGGTATGTGATTTCTTTTGATGATGAACCTAAACCAAGAACAGGGTATGTGGCCATTGTCAGGTAAACAGAAATATCTTGTTCTGCCGGTATTGGCAATGCTTTCCGGTTTAGCACACGGACAGGAGTTGCCAGTGCAAAACCTGTATTTCCCGGATTACGCGTTAGTTTGTCCTGCTTTTACAGGAAAAGAGAACTGCTATACGATTGGCCTTATCGATCAGCATCAATGGTTTGGCATTGAAAATGCACCAAACACACAGGTTGTTTATGCAAATACCCGATTTAGTCCCGATAAAAGAGTTGCAAAAAATTACCATGGACTGGGTGCAATGGCAGCAAGGGATATCAATGGCCCATACAGTGAAATGGCAATTTCCTTTACCTATAGTTTTCATGTCCTTCTTTCTGATGCCGGAAATGTACACCTTTCAATGGCATTGTCACCTTCGGTTTCACAAAAATCTTTGTCGCAAAGCACTTTTCAAAACTTTAATAACGACCCTATGATTACCGGAGAGCGGTTATCGGCATGGAATCCGAATGCCGGAATTTCT
>JAFGPL010000241.1 GCA_016936215.1 Bacteroidales bacterium | reverse complement strand
CTTTACAAAAGGAGGAAATCCCCCGCCCCACTAAACGTGGGGCACCCCCTTTACAAAAGGGGGATGTTTTTAAGCCCTCTAAAACTTATCAAATAATCATTCACAGAATATCCACTATTCCCTATTTCCTAAAGAGCTTGTTTCACCTGCAAGCAGGAAGACCAGGGGGATTTCTTCCCCCTTTCCTAAAGGGGGACCAAGGGGGATTTCTTCTCCCCCCTTTCCTAAAGGGGGACCAAGGGAGATTTCTTCTCCCCCCTTTCCTAAAGAGCCTGTCCCGCCTTCAAGCGGGAAGGACCAAGAGGGATTTCCCCTCGTGTTCCTCAAAATATCCCTCCAATACCCTTATCACATTATCTAAATCCATCCTTACTTCCAGTTCATCAAATCTTAATATATTATATCCTAACCCTTTAAGAAATTCTTCTCTTCTTAAATCTTCTTCATATTTGAAATTATGTGAATATCCATCAACCTCAATTATTAAATTCAATTTTCTGCAAATAAAATCAACAATAAAGCTTCCTAAAGGAAATTGCCGGTTAAATTGAAAGCCATGAAATTTTCGGGCACTCAACACCTTATCCCAAAGAATTATTTCTCCCGGAGTTGAGTTCTTTCTCAATTTACGGGCAAATGGTTTGAGATTTCTTTTGTATTTAACAGGTTGTTTCATGTGTTTTATAAATCCCCCGCCCTGCTTCATGCAGGGCACCCCCTTTATAAAAGGGGGAAAATCCCCCGCCCTGCTTCATGCAGAACATTTTTAAAAAGGGCATACACAATTAAAAAATTAAGAACAAAACTTCATTTTTTTATTAAAAATGCCTAAATTATAACCATCAATTTTGATTATATTACAATCAAAATTAACATATTTTTTTGAAAAACAAAAATATTTTTCAACACTTTAGAAATGCTTACCGGTACCGGAAAACATATCATCCACCTCGACCTCGACACCTTTTTTGTGTCGGTGGAACGGCTTATCAATAGCAGTCTGAGCGGAAAACCGGTCATCATTGGCGGTTCTTCCGACCGTGGGGTGGTAGCCAGTTGCAGTTACGAAGCCCGGCATTTTGGCGTACATTCTGCCATGCCCATGAAAATGGCACGGATACTCTGCCCCGACGCTTTTTTTGTGAGGGGCGACATGGAGCTTTACAGCAAATACTCCAACATGGTGACCCAGATTATAGCCGAAAAAGCGCCGCTGTATGAAAAGGCATCGGTAGATGAGCACTATATTGATATCACGGGAATGGACAGGTTCTTTGGCTGCATGGTGTGGACGCACGAGTTGCGCCGGAAGATTATTAAAGAGACAGGATTACCGATTTCACTCGGACTTTCAATAAACAAAACAGTGGCCAAGATTGCCACCGGTGAAGCAAAACCAAACGGCGAAAAAGAGGTGCCCCACGGTTATGTAAAACCCTTTTTGTACCCGCTGTCTATAAGGAAAATACCCATGATCGGGGACAAGACCTTTCACCTGCTTCGGTCTATGGGTATTGCCACCATCGGTACATTAAGCATGGTTCCGCCTGAAATGATGGAAAAGGTACTGGGTAAGAATGGTATTGTTATCTGGAAAAAAGCAAACGGCATTGATTCAACACCCGTAGAGCCTTATTCAGAACAGAAATCAATCGGTACAGAGCACACCTTCGATCAGGACACCATTGACATAAAAATGCTGAACGAAAAACTGGTATGTATGGTAGAGAAAATCGCTTTTGACCTGAGAAAACAACAGAAACTCACTTCGTGCGTAACCGTGAAAATAAGGTATTCGAACTTCGACACCCACACGCTGCAAAAGCGCATCCCTTACACCTCGTTCGACCACAAGCTGATTGAAGTCACACGCGAGCTTTTTGGGCGGGTATACCAGCGCAGGATGCTTATACGGCTTATCGGCGTAAGGTTCAGCCACCTGGTACAGGGGACAGAGCAACTAAACCTGTTCGAAGACAATTCAAAAGCCATGCGGTTATACCAGGCACTCGACAAGCTGAAAAAACAATACGGGAAAAGCGCAGTGATAAGGGCAGTGGGGCTTCCAAAAACGGCTGATAAAACGGCTGTGCCACAACTAAGGCAGCTTCATGAAGCCAGGTAAATAGAAAGCTTACCTTTTGACAATCCCGCATTGTCTACTTACTGAAATTTTTCAACAGCCCCGAAATCAGCAACATGGCATTCTCTACCACCTTCTCGTTCTCCACCGGTATTTTCAGGTAGGTTTTGCCGCCTTCGTCTTTCTGTACAAGCGACTGAACAAGTTTTTGCGTTGATTCAGGGCTGGATAGTGTTTCGGTCAGTTTGCTGAAAAAGCTTACCCCCATTGTTACAAGGTCACCCGGTGACGCTTCAGGCAGTTTTGCCTGTTGTTCTTCAGAAGCCGGTACAGGAATGTCATCGTCGCCAAAGAGGGTTTGCTGGACAGCTTCTGGCTGAACAGGCACAGGCTCTTTATCCGGTTTATTTTCTTCGGCAACAGGTTGCGTTTCTTCCGGTATCTCATCGTCCACGGTTTGAACGGGCGAAGAAGGCCCTTCCACCATTTTTTCGACTGAATCCATAAATTTTTTGAACTTGTCTTCGCCCATAAAAATGGTATTCTCGCCATTGTCGAGAACACCCTCGGCCATGGATTTCTTGAACTTAATAAGCCTGAGCATATTATCTTCGATGGTATCCACTGCCACCATATTGATAATGCTGACATTGCGCTTCTGCCCCATGCGGTATATCCTGGCAATGCGCTGTTCGAGCACAGCCGGGTTCCAGGGGATATCGAGGTTAACCAGCATCGAGGCGCTTTGCAGGTTCAGCCCCACCCCGCCGGCATCGGTGGAAAGAAACACCCTGCACGCGGGTTCGTTGTTAAAATGCTTAAACAGTACCTCGCGTTTTGAGCTGTGTACCCCGCCATGAAGGTATTCGAACCATACCTTTCTTGCTTCAAGCTCTTTTGCCACGAGCCGTGTCATTCTCTCCCACTGGCTGAAAATCACCACCTTCTCGTCGCCTTCGGCAAAGAATTCGTCAAGGATGCTCATCAGCTCTTCTATTTTGGTGTCGTTGCGGGTTTCCTGATCTACAATGTAAGTGCTGTCGCATACCATACGCATCATATTCAGGAAAATCATCAGGCGCTGGCGGTCTTTCTCCTTGAGAAAACCCATGCGTTTCCATTTATGAATTAGCTGTCCTACCTGGTATTTATACTCGTCATGCAGTTCGCGTTGTTTCTGGGTCATAGGCACCATCAGGTTTTTATCCATCCGCTCGGGCAATTGCAGCAACACGTCCTGTTTTCTGCGCCGAATCATGGTATCGGACAGAATTTCGCCTATCCTGTTGAGGTTCTGGTAACCGATTACCTTGCCGCTTTCATTCAGGATGCGGTGTTCCTGCATATACCGGTGAAAGGGCCCCAGTTTGAACGGATCAACAAACTGCACCACCGAATAAAGCTCTTCAAGCTTGTTTTCGAGCGGTGTACCGGTAAGGACAATCTTATAAGCTGATTGAAGTTTTTTAATATTCTGTGAAATCTTGGCCTTAAAATTCTTTATCCGTTGCGCCTCATCCAGGATCACCATGTCAGGCCCGTATTCATTTATATAGTCAATATCATTCACCGCGGTGTGGTAAGACACAACTTTATAAAATGCACTGTTCTGATACTGCAACGCCCTTTTTGTGACAATGCCTTCGATTACATGCACACTACTGTCGGTAAATTTCTCAATCTCGTTCTTCCACTGGTATTTAAGGGATGTAGGACAGATAATCAATGCACCTGAAACACCTGCTTCCTTTCGCAGCAGTTCAACCGCTGCTATTGCCTGAATGGTTTTCCCAAGCCCCATATCGTCCACAATCAGGCATTTGCCCGCTTCGGCAGCAAAACACACGCCTTCTTTCTGGTATGGGAAAAGCTTTGCTTTTACCAGGCTGTCGAACATTCCATTCTGCATGGCATTGCGGTATTTGTCCCTGACAATGTCCATCCTTTTCTTTTTATCGCGCACTTCAACAATATGTTCGAGCGCATCGCTGTAACACCTGAACGATGGATGGATCGCGGCGGCCTCCTCGATAATATGCTCAAACACCCCGTAAGAAGCCTCCCTTAAAACTGACTGGTCATCAAAATATTTATCCTTCAACAGGTTAAACTCCTCAGATTTTTCCATACCCACACGTATCTTTACATGCCTTTCACCTTCATATTTCAGGTAAACAGAGGTATACGCGGGCAAATAATCTTCTTTCTCAAGTATCCTGGCCAGATCGGGATTACCTTTAATCTGAAGCAACACTGCCTCAATATGTTTACATGTACCCAGCAGGTTGGTTTTAAAGTCGTTGCATTCGCAGAAATTCATGCTGTTGTCGCTGCTGCGGACCGACACTTTATAATAATTTTTAGTTTCGGGATTGTACACCTTAAAATCTGAGAATACCGGGTGCGAGCCTATATTTTCGATTTTGAAATAATGCCGGGAGGCATACTGCCGGCGCAGGGCATATTGCCACTCTTCAAGCGTAAGATATTCAGGCTTTTTATAATACGATACATCCTGGTAGCGTTTTTCGATGAGTTGAAGGTCCATAAGATTTGTTTTTGACAAATTTATGAATGAGAATATCCTGCGTCATCATTTTTATCCGAAAAGATATGAAAAGGTTTTCAACAGGGTGATGAAAAAGTTGTTGCGCAAAGTTACGCGAAGTATGTTTAACCCGGAAAATTCATGGAATTTTCAAACGATTAACAAATACTATCAATTTTGGCTATTTAAAAACCCCAAAATTGAGTATTTGT
>JAFGPL010000240.1 GCA_016936215.1 Bacteroidales bacterium | reverse complement strand
CTTGCTCCGTAATCATACCAAAACAAATCCATATATTGATTATTGGGTGATCTAAATTGTTCTTTTCCGTTGTAAAGGTATTTGTTTTTATTTGTAACAGATGCCTCTTCGCGTTCACCCATTAACATACCAAACGGATAATAATCGTTACGCTGCAAAACTTCAGCGGTTCCATTATTGTTTCTAAAAGCAACCCTTACATTGCCAAGGTGGTCTTTTAAATGATATTCAAAATAGTTAAAAACACCCGCAGTATATACTGCCCTGCCTTCACTGGTGATAATATAGTCCAGGTTTCCATCTTTATATACAAATGGACCAATGTAATCGTTGGTTGTTAAAGTACCTAAATATGAAGATTGCCTTAATTTCATACCAGTGGCATTATAGCTGATTTTAAAAATATTATGTGCATCACCGTCTTCAATTTTATTTGGTAAATTTAAATAATTGTAATTAATATATGCATCCTTATTATAATCATAGATCATATTCCCATTATGGTCATATCCAAATTCCTGTTCTGAATAACCGTCATAATAATATTCAACGAAATCTCCCCTGCCAATAATATCTGTTGCATCGTCTTTAACAGCCCATAACCGGTTACTTTTTCCGCTATTAAAATATTTATAAGTTAGTACATCAATATTACCTATCAACCCTGTGGCATCATTTACAATTCCCCTACGATTCGCAGTTAGGATATTACCGTTGGCATCGTATGTGAAACCCACCTTATATTTATCATTTGCAGTAATTACTTTTGTTCCCTGGTACCATTCCTGGTAAAAACCGTTTTTTAAACAGTTCAATTTATCATATTCAAATGTATAATACCCAAGTTTTCCAACATTGTCCGACCAAATCATTTCAGTTATATTGCCATTATAGCTGGAATAATTTTCATGGTTCCCGTAGTAAAGCCTCATATTAAACAATTTGGCCCCGTCTCCCCATGTATAAGGTGCATTCATCTCCCTTAACCATCCCCTTATGTTGTAATTATAATCCACTGTTTGCAATGAATTACCAATACGTTTTGCATGCAAGGTACCGTCTTCGCCGTAAACCATTTCAGACATCCTTACTTTATTGTTGTTTATGATCTCATCGGTGCTTTTTAACCTGCCTGCATGGTCGTATGTAAACAACTGTTCGATGATATGACTGGGGGAACCGGTTGTGGTGCCTTTCCAATGGCAGTATTTGGTTTTTTCAACCTGTTCACCGTTTTTATACTTATATAGATGGCTTACAATTTCCCTTCCGTTTGTATGGTTATCAGAAACGGTCTGGATGATCCTTCCATATTTATCATAATAATTAACCGTTCTGATAGAGTCTTTTATACCGTCAATAGGATCAAGTACCCTTGTAATAGTTGCGGTAACTTTTCCTTTTAATGCAGTTGAAGAAGTTATTTGAGTATAACCATATCCATAGGTAGTCTTATTGTATGGCAATTCAGAGGTATAATTTATTCCGTTTTTGGAATAAGAATCATAGTGTGTTTTTGTAAGCCATGCACCGGTAATTGCATTTCCGGTCTCAATAGGTCTTGAGAAAATGTCGTATTTTGTATAAATCCTGTTCCCGTTAGGATCTTCCGTTTGTATTAGCCTGTCAAGGTCATCATATAGCATTGTATAAACACCAATGGTCCCCGGAAGTTTTTTTATGGTCATTCGGTTGCGATAGTCATATTCATAATAATAACACAACTCATTAAAGACAGTTAATCCCACAGAGGTGATAAAAGAACCTTCTTTATTAAGTGTTTGTGATGCGAGCGGGGGTATTACACAGCGCAACAGTTCAAAATTATCATAAATATAATAGGTTTTTCCGCCCAGGGCATCCGTTTTCAATACCACTTTGCCCTGTATGTCTTTAAACTCAGTAACAGGATTATTGTTTTCATCGGAAACAACCGTTTTATAAAGTGTTCCTGAGGCATATGAATTTTTCGTAAATGTAACGGTGGGATATGTCCCGCTGATGGTCCAATAATATGCTGAATCTGATATTATATTAGTCAGGTATTGATAGCTGATTACATTTTCGCTGCTTTGCCTTTCCGTTGTGGTGTTGACTACCTTCCAGTCATTACCCGGCGCCCCCTGTTTCATCACCCGGTTAAGCGGGGAGTTGTCAAACACAGTCTCTGAATATGCATAATTGCCATCAGAATGGTTCATGGTATTTGTATAAAATGCCGCCTGTTCGGTCTTCCACCCGGAACGGTATGTTCCAATAGCATCGGTTGAAGCATAAGGAAGGTATTTTTTTGCTTCCCGGCCAAACGGATCGTATTCCATCGGTTGCACAATGTCGTTGCCTTTTGGGCTTGCTTTGTAATCAACAGTTTGCAGCGGCCGGCCCAAGCCGTCAAAATACTGGAAGACCTCCTTGTAATCAGTACCTCCCCCGGTTTTGTGCATTTTTGTCTTTGAAAAAATATAATTATCCGATTGATAAGGTGTGAAGTCACTCGCACTTACCAGTTCAGTTACATGGGGCTCCACCCAGGTGGAAGGACCGCCGGACATACCCATATCATTCCTGACCGTACCCTGGCTCGGTGGAAAGTTAACATCATTGTATTCCGTTAAAGCATTTCCAGCATCAATACAAGGGGAACCTGAAGCAAGGTTAAAATCCCTGCTGTTGTAATTAAAAAATAGCGGGTTGCTTGAAATATTCCCGGTCGGCCAGCTCACCGTCATGGTAAAACCGCTTGTCCCTCTGTTCACAAGCCCGTACTGGCCTCCCCGGTTATCTGAATAAGTAAAATAAACAGTGCACGGACCGTTATAAGATGAAGAGGAATTAAAGCTGACCTCGTAAGTGCTTTCAGTGTTCCAACTGATACAGTTGTATAAATAGGCATTTGCATACCGGGACAGGTAAAAGGCACCATGCAGGGAACTGGTTGTTTGGTTTCCTGCAATCGTGACATTGTAAAGCTTTGGGGCAACACCATTGTAAAAATAGGCGGCTGCTCCTGCCGAGGCTGTATTATCACAGATCAGTACATTCTCAAGTGTTGGGGATGCGCTGTGTAAAGCGGCCAATGCCCCACCGACGCTGGCAGTATTTCCTTTTATTATCAGGTGTGAGAGTGTCGGTTTGGCATTATCAAATAAATAAATCCCGCCACCGTAATTTGTATGATAAGTAGCCATGCTTGTCGCCTTCCCGTTTGTGATGGTAAACCCACTGAGCAGGGTGGATGTGTTTTCTTTATAGATCATCTGCACCACATGGGTCACCCCTCTCCCGTCAATGGTTGTAAGGTTTGGGTTTTCAGGGCTGCCAACAATTTTCAGGCTTTTGCCTTTATAGTCAATGTTTTCATAATATATTCCTTCTTTTACCTTGATGGCATTGCCAGTAACAGCTACATCTATGGCCTTCTGGATGGTCGCAAAAGGTTGTGCCTCGGTACCCGGGTTCGAATCAAGCCCGTTCTTTGCCACATAATAATTATAGGTGGTGGGTAATGATACCATCATTAATGTCACTGTAGTGGTTGATGATAACGTCATCATCTCGCTTTCAGCAGCTTTTACAGCATATTCGACCTCTATTGCAGCACTGTCAACGGGTGTGACAATAGTGGTTGTATCAACAGGGTTTTTTGGTTTTTTGGCCTTTTGCCCATAGACAGGTAGACTTAAAATTGATATTGAGAGGACTGCTGTAATTATTATTTTTCTTCCCATTTCTTTTTGGTTTTAACCTGTGACCGATTTGGATTTTTTATTGTAACACAATTTCACCCCGGTAGATGATATTTGACCCCGAATCAATGCAAATGATGTAAATACCGGGAGATTTGCCGCTAATATCAACCTGCTGCTCTAACCATTCACCGGCAGGATATTCCTTATGTAAAACAGACTGACCGTTTTGGGCATAGATGCTTATCCCGATGGTTTTATATTTATTATTATGTAGGGTAATATTAAACAGCCCGTTTGTAGGGTTAGGGTAAACAAGGACAATTGACTCTTTTAAAATATCCATATCCTGCAGCTTTTCATCAGTACTCTTTTTCTTTACCTGAACAGCTGGGATATATTCCATGGCGCCAATGTCAATTTGGTTATTAAAAATTCGAATGTTGCCACGGATGTCAGAAAGAAGGATGCTTATCTCAGATGTGTTTGGTGTGCCGGCATCAATGCATCCTGATTTTTCTCCCAGTGAATAATCATAAGAATCCGCATTTTTGTAAATGGGATTGATAGCAATGTTGTCAGAATAATTTATCACAGGATGAAAGGCAGTATCGGCTGCAATACCTGATTTTCCGGATTCTATATTGCAGTAATTTAAATAAATGGGGGTATTGCCGTAAAGATAAACCTGTTCGTTATTCTTGGAACCCGAATTGCCATAGATAATGGAGTTAGTGACAGATGGTGATGAGAAATAGGAATAAATACCGCTTCCTTCACCGGCCCGGTTATTGCTTATCGTGTTATTTACAAGGTCAGGGGCGGTTGAAGACAATCCCAATGCCCCGCCATACGATGCTTTGTTGTTGCAGATTACATTATTGATTATTTTACCCAGGGAGTTGCCTTTATTGCTATTAACAAGACTGTTGACCGCAATCCTTTCAGTAAACTGTTCGCGAAGGTATTTTGAGTTCTTGGCAAGCCTGTATTCGCCTGTAGCAAAAAACTGTTTAAGCTCATTTTCGCAATAGATCGCCCCACCGCTATTCTCTGCACTATTGTTGAAAAAAGTGTTGTTTAACAAGTACGGGCTTGATTCATAAAACAACACTGCCCCGCCATTATGTCCCGAGGTGTTGCTTTTTGCTGTGTTTCCCGATATAAAAGCGCCTGAATGGATAAATACCATCGCCCCGCCACTGCTTTCTGCCCGGTTTGAATGAAATAAATTATTGTTGATCACCGGTGCTGCTTCTTTGCAATAGATCGCCCCGCCGGCATATGCACGGTTATTGCTGAATTTGCAGTTGCTGATAATGAGGTTGGAATACCTGTAAATGTATATTGCGCCGCCAAAGACATAAGGTTTACGGTTATTTATGGCAGATGCATATTCAAAACGACAATATTCGATCTTTGAACCTTTAACGGCATGAAAGAGTGAATCACTAACTATTGTGTCGTGAACAAGGTCCTCAGGTTGCAGCTTCAGGATTATTCTGGGCATGGTGTCCAGATTCCCGTTTTCAACCCTTTGCCTGTATATTTTCCTGGCTTCATCGTTTTTTGGCATTTTTGTAACGAGGGTATCCCAGGTCACCGACCTGCGGTCGAAACGGATTCCACCCCATCCTGTAAAATCTTTTTTCCGGTAAATAGATGTGTCGGCAATAGTAAAAAATATGGAATCATTCTTATTACCTGCAGCTTTCAGGTAACCCTGCACATTAATTCTATATAATCCACCAAAGGTCACTTTTACGCCAGGCATGATAACCAGGGAATCACCCGCGGGAATGTTTACATCTCCTTTAATGAGATAAGGTGATTGATCTTTTGTCCATGTCCCGTTTATTTCACCGGCATTGATTACTGTTTGAGAATGTACCATATGCATTGGACAAAGAAACATTGATAGTAACGAGGATAGGAGAGGTATTTTCTGAAAGTTTTTCATATCTTATTGTTTTATTGGCAGGTTTTGTTACTCTTTGTAATGGTATTTATACTCTTGTATGATGTTCAGGTCCTGGTCTTTGATATACTGCAACCTACCAAAACTGTCGTATTCGTAATAAGTGGTTACTCCGTCAGGCCCTGTTTCGGATGTCATGCCAACGAGGGGTTTGTAGGTGTATACAGAGATCATACCATTTGGAAAATCTGCACACAGATTAGCATGTATTTCTTTAAGCCATGTATTCTGTGTTGGGTTTAAAGAAGGTTCAGTAATCTGGTCAAAACTTTCAACACCAGTTGGAAATATGTTCTCGTAATATTCTATGGTTAATGCTAATTGATTACCAGTTACATTTGCTGCTTTTATAACAGGATATGTCTTATTGTAATCCCAATAATAACCGGTTGGTATATCATTTTCTTGTGAGACACTTATTACATTGCCATGATTATCGTATGCTTGGTAGTTGATGTGTGTTTCAAAATTGGGGTTTGAACCTTGTTTGGTTTGAATTGTGATGGGGGCAATTATATTATTACTCCAGTTGCTGTAATTGGTTTTAGTTGTTTGTAAATGAGTAGTTCCATTATAGTCGATCTGTTCTACTACAGGAGTTAAGATATGTTTATTTACCATAGCCTCATAAATATTACCCGAAGCACTTAAATCGTAAGGATAATTAAAATAAGTATCTAAAATCGGTCCGGTTTTCCGATTCACTTGCGTATAATCGTCATATTCATAATAGGTTGTTGATACAACTGAGCCATTTTCAGTATAATCAATAGTAGAAGTGCTAATTAAAACAGTTTTATCCTCATAACCCTTAGTATCACAATAAATTAATCTTCCTGCATATCGATTAGTCAAAACTTCATATGTAAGTCTATCTGTATTATAATGTCTAAAGGCATTTTCGGGATCAGTTCCATCAATTGTTTCAATATCAACATCTGAGGCAAACACTAATCCTGTATTAAATTCATTAGTTTTATACTCAGAATAAAGATTACTAACCTCTCTAACTGGAATAAAAATGCCATCACTAAATTTATAACTAGTCATTCCTAATGATTTTGGCTGATAATTTCCATAATCATTATGAAAACGGTTTAGAAATCTAGGTTCAAGGTCATTATTGCAGATTATCTGGGACTCTTCCCATTTGTAACAATCATAATTATAAACATTTTTCCCAATTATTGCTGTATTTTCACCTAAAAACTCTGTTACTTCCTGAAACATGACTGGTGTACCATTGCTATTAAGAATAGGGCGATATGAATTTGAATTGGCTGAGTAGGTATAATATGTTGTATATCCAATATTATTATGATCAACAACATAATGTTCCTGTGGACTAGAAAATCTATAATTAGTAGGTACTATTTCTCTATAAATTGGACGGCTATATGCATATGTTTTAGTAAATGCAGGTGATGATTCATCAGTATAAGAAGTGATTTTCTTAATCCTTAATCCTCCTATATTGCCATCGACACAATTTGCCTCGTACTCAAATTTGGTTTTCCCACCAGTAGGATACTTTATTTCTGTTAAAATACAAGCTTTCACCAAAGTTGCATCTGGCTGCAAATAACCAACTTCCCATGGATGAAAACTTGGTATTGCAAAAGTCGAAAAGAAGGGTGGAATTAAATTTGTTGCACCTGAACCGTTATAATAACCCCAATAATCTTCATAAAAATTATTACCCGGCTCCATTTTCGGGTACTTTGGCAGTGGAGTATTGTTATAATAGAAGGAATATTTATCGACAATTTCAGCAGTAGAACCGGAAACATTGATCCCATCAAGCCTTAATCTCTCATTATCTTCAACTGAAGTACCAAAATAGGAGTGAACAAAATTAAAAACTTTAATGCTTTGTCTTGTCTGCCTGTTTTTAATTGTAGCTTTTATCATCCTTTTTCCGGTACTTTCATCTTCATGCCTGTCTGAGGTGTAATTAAAACATATTATAACATTTTTTGAAATAATGCTGTCTAGAACCAAATTATATCTGCCTCCTGCTTCTCCAACGAATTGTTTATTAATATAACTGCTTTCTTGAGGGACAGTATGAATATATCCTCCATCCATTGTAACTTCTTCAAATTTCCAGGAAACGGAATAAGCTATTTCATCCATATCAGTTACACAAGTAGTATAAAAATAGAGGATAGAGTCTGTTTTATCCGCAGCTACAATTTTATCGAGAAAATAAATATCACGATTATTTGAAAAATAGTTCTTAAAGTAATGTCTAAATCCATTTGTTGAAACAATATCAATATTTGTCTGCTCAAATCTAATAACCTCTATGGGTTGGTATGGTATGTATCTAATTAAATTGTCCTGAATAAAATCCTTCCTGAAAATACCACTTTCACCTGTGCAAAGCCTATAATTAAACCTATCTGAAAAGAAATCTATTAAATTAGGTGGATTAGACAAACCAAGCCAGTATTGATCTATTACAGGATATTTTTTGGATAGATCATACCAATAATCATGTAATAAATCATAACAATCTTCAAGATCACTACAATTACTTATTGAATTATTTATATCAGTTGAAGTTCTATAACCGAATGGTTTGCGATTAATTACATCAGGTATTCCAAGAATATTTACAGTTAATGAACCTCCATAATTTAACACCCAACCCAAACCAACTTCAGATGCTAAATCCTTTACCTTAATACCCGAGGCATGATAAGAAATTGTTACAGGAACTTTTACATCTCCAACCTCCAGAGTGTAAATAGGTATTTCAATATTTGGTACTCCTGTACTAAAATCCACTGGAATCTCACCATATCGGGAATATGCTGCTGCAGTGGGTGATTGAGGAATATATTGCAGAGATGGTAAGTTATTAACTTGACTCTTTAATATTTCAATGGAAAGTGTAATTAAAATCACAACTAATCTTGATAGTTTTAAAATACTCATGTGCTTTAATATTTTGAAACATTTTTAACTTAAATCAATAGATTTAATAATAAACTGTAGTAAGGTTATTTTAAATAGAAAAAATTGATTTATGATATGTAAATAGAAATCTATGTTATTAAGAAACAAAAAAATAGATATCTTCATTGAAAGAATAATTAATTTTTGGTAATGTAATTTGTAACAAATTTAAACGTCCACCCTGAAATGACCATTCAGCATGAAAATTTAGAACAATTCTAAATAATAAATCGAAGATATGGCTTCTAGCTAAAGAACTATCAATAAATTAGTTTTGAATACCAGTTTTAAGAAATCCCAGGAAGAAAAAACCTTCTTCAGTATAGTAAAATTTATTTGTTTTACGGGAATAGGCTATAGGAAAACCCTCGGTTTTCATTTCTTTTAAATAGTTGAATACCTGCCGTTCTGAAATCTCTAATTTTTCAGCTATCTCTGCTGCTTTGATACTTTTTTCGCTTTTGATACAATAATCAATGTACCTCAAAATGTTCAATGCTTTTGAAAGTGTCATGACTGGGAAGTTTGAAATGGTTAATAAGTATAATGGTGTTTATTGATATTATAGATTTCTGATTTGGACCCTTCTAAATGCAATAATTCTGTATGCTTTTACCTTTTATATGTATATTGTCAAAAACTCCCAAAACCTTACCCTCAATTCTTAAAAATTTTTATCGTCAGGTTTAATTTAGATTGATTCTAAAATATTTTCTATTTATACCAGGGTTTGAATTCTAATCACAAATTTGTCCCTTTTTAAAAATATGCTACTATCAAGGTATTTCAGCATATTATCAATAAAGAAAATTTTAACATAATTGCTTGGCGGTTCAGTGGAAATGTATAATAATCTTTATGAAAATGAGATGAGTACAGTAGTATCTGGAAGGGGTATACCAATCCTTTGCCGGTTCAGTCAGAGGAGCCGAAAGAACCAATGTCAAGTCAAGTCTTCTTTGTCATGAGGCTGTGTAAAAAGTCACTTCTCTTGTCATTCTGAACGATAGTGTAGAATCTTTTTCATGACCGAATGAAGTAACTTTTCTCATGACCGCAGGGAATAATCTATATTTTTGAATATGAGATGTTTCGTCCCGATGTGCATCGGGACTCAACATGACAAATCATGTTAGAAAAAGACTTTTTACACAGCCTCATTTGTATTTCAAGAATAAATATTACTTCCTGCGGTTTCCGCATTAGCGGGACAAGCTGTGAGAAAATTTACTCCTTTAGGTTCCCGTATTTACAGGACAAGCTGTGAAATAAGTTCTTCATCCCGATTCATCGGGATTCAGTATGACAATTGACATGACACTACTATTTTTCAACTCGTTTTTTGGCACGTCCAAAAAGCGCAATATTAATCCTTTTGAATTGTTTGGAAGGTAATTGGTGCAGACTCTGTATTAATTGTATATATTCAATTCGAAATACTATATCAATATTTAACATTGTTATCTTCAACCTTAAAGAAAAAATCTTTTAACAAACACCTGTTCATTTCTGTTGGCTTAATATAAACCTTACCAGTTCCACACCGTTCCGTCTTCCAGCCGGTTTACCGGGAGATATGCCCGCTGGTAAGGGTATTTTGCCGCAAGCTGACGGTTTAGCCCTACCCCGAGGCCGGCTGCTTCGCCGGGATACATAAAACCATCTTTGTATGTATAGGCATGAGGAAAGATCTCGTCAACAAGAGGCTCGTGGGGCATGTGCTCCTGTATGCCGAAATTATGTATGGCCATATCGAAATGCAATGCTGCCGCCATCGTCACAGGTGAAAGGTCTGTGGCGCCATGGAAACCGGTACGCACATTGTAAATCTCTGCCAGGTGGGCTGTTTTCAAAAGGTGTGTAATCCCCCCTCCATGCACGATGGTCATTCGCAGGTAGTCTATTAGCTGCTCTGTAATGAGCTTGTTACAGTCGAATACCGAATTGAATATTTCACCTACGGCAATGGGGGTGGTTGTATGATTGCGGATCAGCCTGAATGACTCCTGCAACTCTTCCGACCCCGGGTCTTCCATCCAGAAGAGGCGGTAAGGTTCGGCATCTTTACCGAAACGGGCAGCCTCGACAGGGGTAAGGCGGTGGTGGCAGTCATGCAACAGATGGATGTCGAAACCAAATTTGTTTCGCACTGCTTCGAATAGTTTCGGGATAAAGTTCAAATATTTACTGGTGCTCCAGACACTTTCCTGTGGTAATCCCCTGGTGGCAGGTTCGTATTTTTTTCCTTTTGATGCCACACCGTAAGTTTTTTCAATTCCCGGTATCCCCGATTGCACTCTTATGGCTTTATATCCCAGTTCGATATGCCGGTGTACCTCCTCAATGGAGTGCGAAAGGCCGGTTCCGTTGGCATGGCAATAGACCAATACACCATCACGGCTTTTTCCGCCAAGCAACTGGTACAAAGGAACACTCAACGCTTTTGCCTTGATATCCCAAAGTGCCACGTCAATAGCTGCAATGGCTGTCATGGTTACCGGTCCTCTTTTCCAGTATGCCCCCTTGTAAAAATATTGCCAGATATCTTCAGTATCGAAAGGATTGCGGCCGATAAGGGCAGGGATGCAATGCTCTTTAAGGTATTCTGCCACGGCCAGTTCACGGCCGTTCAATGTAGCATCGCCCAAGCCGTAAATACCTTCATCGGTATGTATGATTAGGGTTACAAAATTTCGGGTAGGAGAACATACCACCACTTCAGCATCTTTTATTTTCACAGATTTTCGTTTTAAATAGATTATTTAAAAACCAATGGAATTGCCCCCATCAACAGGAAGTACAATCCCTGTGATATATTTTGCGGCATCTGATGCAAGAAACAGGGCTGCATCGCCCACATCTTCAGGGGCACCGAGGTAACCCAACGGGGTGCGCGACAGTACTTTTTCTTTTCTTTTCGGGTCGCTGTTAAGGGCGCCTGCCGACATTTTTGTCTGTATAAACCCGGGGGCGATACAGTTGACCCTTACCCCAAAGGGCGAAAGTTCAACGGCCATGGCGCGTGTCATCCCTTCTACTGCAGATTTGGCTGCCGTGTAGGCTATTACCTGCGGAAGTCCATATTGTGAGGCCATAGAACTTATGTTGATGATGCTGCCGTTTTTTTGCAACACCATAATCTTGCCGGCTTCACGCGAAAGTGCAAACACCACGGTCTGGTTAACCATGATTACCTGCTGGTATTCCTCATCGGTAACTTCAAGCATAGGTTTTTTAAGGTGAATACCGGCGTTGTTGACAAGGATATCAATACGGCCATAGGTGGCAAAAATCTCTTTTACAAGGTCAGGAAGGTCATTCAGGCGGGTTAGCTCAAAAATCCTGAAGTCAGATAATTCGCCTAATTGCCTGCAGGCAAGCTTTGCATTTTTTTCATTCCTGTCAACAATTACCGTAAAAATGCCGCTCTTAACAAATTTCTCGGCAATGGCATAACCGATCCCAACCGATCCCCCGGTTACTATCGCTAACTTTTCACCTGTAGTTTTTTTCATTTTAAGCTTTAAGAATAATACCGTTTTATATTCCGGGAACAAAATATTTTTTCATGTTTCTGTAATAACCGAGGGGATGTTTCGGTTGTTCAAGTCCGGCCGGTATGGGCAATCCCGAAAATGTCTGAAAATACAGCAGGCAGGCATCCCTCCACATTACAGCTTCTTCTTCCTGTATGGCAAGCAGCATCTTCACTTTGCCAAATCTTTCAGTGTCAATCTTGGTTTCAAGTGCATTCCATACCTTTTTCATCTGTCTTACCGAATCTACTCCTGCATGATACCTGTAACAAAGCTCATCCCAAAGTGTTCGGCCCGAACGGGTGATGTCGTTCCATTTCATACGGTGAAACCAAAGGAGGTATTCATCGGGGCACGTTTCCGGGTTGCCGAAAATTTCTTTTACGGGTGAGAAATATTGCTCAACCGCATTGCTGCCTGCGGGCGACCTGTCAAAGCCTATGCCGATGGAGTCTGCACGGTGGTAGTAGACCGATGTCCAGTCGGCCCTTCCGGCATCGTCAATCCATGGGCCCGGGCCATGGTGGTGCCCCTCGTCCATAATGTGGTGCAATCCCAGCGGGGTCATGTAATTTACTGTGAATTCGCGTGAGGCCAACATCATTTCTTTCACAGGTTGAATAAAAGATGGGTCATTTGAAAATGTCATCCGTATCCAGTCATCAGCAACTGTTTCGGATGTGATGTCAGGGTCCCATGCCATTCTGCCGAATACATACCAGTTTGCCTGCGCAAACGGGTGCCCGCACCAGTTAAGGTCTGTGCCAATGTTTGCAACCCCGGCGATTCCCGAAAGATGGTGATCTTCAGGCGTGCCCTGTATAACTTTCGAAACAGTGGAGCCTTGTCCTTTGGCATAGGTGTCGGACTGCAGGCACTCTTCATAAAGCGGGCCCAGGTAAACCAGGTGTGTGGCAAAACCAAGATATTCCTGGGTAATCTGGAATTCCATCATCAGTGGGGTTTTGGGCATGGCCCCGAAAAGGGGATGGAACGGTTCACGCGGCTGGAAATCGAGCGGGCCGTTTTTTACCTGCACCAAAACATTATCCAGGAGTTTTCCGTCTAATGGCTTAAACTCGTTATATGCCTGCTTGGTGCGGTCTACCGGCACATTGTTGTCGTAGACAAATGCCCGCCACATTACCACGCCGTGATAATCAGCCAAAGCTTCGGCCAGCATGTTGGCGCCATCGGCATGCGATCTCCCGTAGTTTTGCGGCCCGGGCTGGCCTTCGGAATTTGCTTTTACCAGAAAACCGCCAAAATCGGGTATGTACGAATAGATTTCTTTTATCTTGTTCTTCCACCAGTTTTTCACATCCTCATTCAGCGGATCGGCAGTGGACAAGCCCCCGATTTCAATTGGAGCGCTGAAACGGGCTGTGAGGTATACCTTTATGCCATAAGGTCGGAATACACCGGCAAGCGCTTTTAATTTTACCAGGTAATAGTCGGTTAGGATCAATGCGTTGGCATTGACATTGCTTACCACGGTGCCGTTGATGCCAACCGAAGCATTGGCCCGGGCATAGTCGGTATAACGGGGGTCAATATAACCGGGCAGGCGGTGCCAGTCCCAGATTGAAAAGCCGGCATATCCTCGTTCCACGGTCCTGTCAAGGTTATCCCAGTGGTTCAGCAGCCTGAGTTTGATCTTTGGCGAGCTTTCAATGTTCAGGTTTGATATCTCTTGGTTTGTCTGTATAAGTTTTAAAAAATGATATACACCGTACAAAACCCCTATATCTTTTTTGGCCGCGATAACCAGACAGTTTTTTCCTGAGTATGTGGTATTGGTTATCAGGTAACCTTCATCACCAATATTTTCAAGCTTTGCTTTGAGATTGAGGTTTTTTATGATTTCTGAAGTCTCCGGAGTTCCTGCAACGACAATGTTTTCACGGGTGGCCTTGTCTGAAACCGGCACCTTTACCCCCAGCATTTTTAAAAGGGCGTGCGACAGTTCTTTTTCTGCTATTTTTATGGTTTCAGAATCTCCTCCTATAACCATTTCATGAATATATTTTTTGTAATGACCGAGCATCTGCTGGCTGGTGACCGGGGAATATTGCAGCCACAGTTTGTAATCGTCCCCCGCTTTTATGTTTATGGATAAAAGGATGAAATACATCAGGAAAATAGATTTCCAGGGAATTATGCCGTTTGGTTGTATTTTCGTTTTCATTATTTTACTGCTTTAAATTATAAAACCTGTATGCTCTCTTTTCAGGATATCGAATTTTTCACGGTCGAAAATATAATACCGCGCCGGTTTATGCGAAACGCCTGTCTGCCGTTCATTCAAAGCTACCACATATTCAAGGCGGTTGATACGTTTTCTGAAGTTCCTGTTGTCAATGCTGAAGCCGAGGATTGCTTCACTTATTCTTTGCAACTGGTTGATGGTAAATTTTTTGGGTAAAAGTTCAAAACACAGTGGTTCTGTAAGGAATTCCTTTTGCAGGGTGGCCAGTCCTTCATCTATAATCTGGTTGTGGTCGAAAATAAGGCCGGGGACTTCATCCATACCAAACCACCGGGCATTGTATGCTTTAGACAACTCGGTCTCGGAATATTGGTGAAGCTTAACCAGCGAATAGTAGGCAATGGTAACTACACGTTCAATTTCGGTGCCGGTCCTGTCACGCAGCCATTTCAAATCATCCCCGTCACCCAGCCTGCCCGGGTCGTCAAAAACGGCAAATTGTTTCAGGTAGATATTTTTTATTCCTGTAAATTCTTTAAGAATTCTGTTTGCCGAATCGTGAAGTTTTTCTTTCTTATTAATAAAGTTACCGGGCAGTTTAAGCCTTTTCAGGCTTGGGTCATCCCTTCGGCTGCGGTTTATCAGCAAAACTTTTAATCCTTCGTTGTCGTCAAACCCGAAAACCACAATATCAACCGATATATATGGATTAAAAAATGTCTCCATTTGTGAAATTTATGTTGTACAAAAGTAGAAAATAAAATTCATAAAACTACTTAACGTAAAAAATACGTTTAGTTTTATCTAAAAAGCATTTTTGTATTTCTTTTTTTATAATTTAGCTGAAATTAATTTCATAACATCAACCAAAAACCGGTAAAAAGTATGCAAACACAAAAGATCTCTTTCGGCGAAAAAATTGGGTTCAGCCTCGGCGACGGCGCGGCCAATTTTATTTTTCAGACCATGATGCTGCTGCAATTAAGTTTTTATACCGATACATTCGGTATTTCGGCCGTTGCTGCCGGCACCCTGTTTCTTGTTGGCCGCTTGTGGGGGGCAGTGGTTGATCCGGTGATGGGTGCTGTGGCCGACCGCACAGATACACGCTGGGGAAAGTTCAGGCCTTGGATATTATGGACTGCCGTACCTTTTGGCATCATAGCTTTTCTGGCATTCCTCACCCCGAATTTCAGCCTTTCCGGCAAGATGATGTATGCCTATATCACCTATATTTTATTGATGACGATTTATTCGATGAATAATATACCGTATTCGTCCCTGGGAGGCGTAATTACAGGTGACATGAAAGAACGTACAAGTCTTTTTTCCGTGCGTTTTGTTGTCGTATGCCTTGCAACTATTGCCATTCAAGGTTTTGCACTTCCTATGGTGAACCACTTTGGCGATGGCGACAGCGCCAAGGGATATGGGGTGACGATGGGTATTTTTGCATTCCTGGCAATGATTTTCTTTTTTATAACCTTTTTTACAACCAAAGAAAGGATAAAACCAGACCCGAAACAGCAATCATCTTTGAAAGAAGATATTGTTACCCTGTTTAAAAATAAACCCTGGGTAACCATGTTCATCCTTTTCGTGATGATGTTTGTTTTTCTCGCCATAAGAAACGGAAACCTGCTTTATTTTTTCAGGTATTACCTCGACGTTGAAAATCTGTCGGTTTTTATGAATAAGATAGATAAAGGCCTGTTTGGCTTACTCGGGGTCATGGGTTTTGTGGGGGAAAAAGCCAATTATGCCGACAATGCTTTCAGCTTTATGAATATTCTGGGCCAGCTTGCAGCAATTCTTGGTATTACCGTTTCAAATGCCATGGCAGGTAAATTTGGTAAGAAGTTAACACTTTCGGTGGGATTCATACTTGCCGCTTTTTCTACATTTTTCTTTATCCTGATTCCCGCAAACGGTATCATGCTTACCCTTATCCTGAATGTATTGTTTAATTTCTTCTGGGGAATTACCATGCCGTTGCCCTGGGCAATGATGGCCGATGTGGCCGACTACTCCGAGTGGAAACTTAACCGGCGGTCTACAGGTATTGTTTTTGCCGGTATTGTTGTGGGGCTCAAGGTAGGGTTGGCCCTGGGAGGTTTTATAGGCGGTCTGATACTTTCGCTCTATGGATATAACAAAGATGCCATAACCCCTCTGGCTGTCAGTGGTATTCGTCTTTCCTCGAGTGTATATCCGGCCATTGCCCTCGTGGTTGTAATTATTACACTTTTCTATTACCAGATAACGAAGAGTGTTGAACTTAAAATGCAAAACGAGCTGGCATCAAGGCGTACTCATACATCATAAACTTTTGAATATCATAATTATTAACCTTTAAAATACAAAAACGATGAAAAAAATAATTAATAACAACAGGTTGTTGCTCTATACAGGCATCGTGGTTCTTATGGTATTTTTCACCGTTTCATGCTCCGGGCCTGAAAAAGGCTTAAAAGATATCTTCAGCGGATATTTTTACATTGGTACTGCTGTAAACCCTTTTCAGTTATATGAAAAAGATACCCTTGCAAAGCCATTTATTGCAAAACACTTCAATTCAATTACCAATGAAAACTGCCTGAAATGGGAAAGGGTGCACCCCAGTCCGGGTGTATATAACTTTGCACCTGCCGATAGCATGGTTGCTTTCGGGCAGCGCAATAACATGTTTATCGTGGGGCATTGCCTTGTTTGGCACTCACAGACACCAAAATGGGTTTTTGAAGATTCTCTCGGGAACCCGTTAACCCGTGATGCCCTGCTCGAACGCATGAAAGACCACATTTTCACTGTAGTTGGCAGGTATAAAGGAAAAATTGGAGGTTGGGACGTGGTGAACGAGGCTGTGGGTGATGATGGCCGGATGAGAAAATCAAATTGGTCTGAGATCATTGGTGATGACTTTGTGCAAAAAGCCTTTGAGTTTGCACGCGAGGCTGACCCTGGCGCAGAACTTTATTATAATGATTATAATATTGAATTGCCTGGCAAACGCGAAGGTGCTGTTACCCTTCTGAGAAACCTGATGGATAATGGTGTTAAAATTGACGGTGTTGGCATTCAGGGGCACTGGCACCTTGAATCTCCGGCCCTGCAGGTTATTGACACCAGCATTAAAATATTTACAGATATGGGTTTGAAAGTGCTGATTACAGAACTCGATGTAAATGTTATTCCTGAACCTATGGGTTTGATCGGAGCCGAGATTTCTCAGAATTTTGAATATCAGA
Organism: Bacteroidales bacterium; assembly: GCA_016936215.1. GTDB lineage: Bacteria > Bacteroidota > Bacteroidia > Bacteroidales > UBA10428 > JAFGPL01. The sequence goes on along the minus strand of JAFGPL010000240.1, from coordinate 37,776 downwards.
AACTGCTTAATCCTTATCCTGAAAGCCTTCCCGATTCTGTACAACAGAAACTAGCTGGCAGGTATACCGATCTTTTCAATACTTTTATTAAATACAAAGAAGGGGTCGGCCGGGTTACATTCTGGGGTGTTCACGACGGATACTCCTGGAAAAACAACTGGCCAATAAGAGGAAGAACAACTTATCCGTTGCTGTTCGACAGGAATTATCAGCCAAAACCTGCATATAACGCAGTAATTAATACAGTGAAAAAATAATTATTAAGAATAAAAGAGGAACCAAAATGACTAAAGGAAAAACAAAACAAAACGATGCGCCATATAAAAATCCGGCATTACCTGTAAGCAAAAGGGCAAAAGACCTGCTTTCGAGGATGACAATTGAAGAAAAAGTTGCCCAGTTGATGGGTTTGTGGAATGGCGGGGTGGAAGATTTCAAAGAAGAGATTTTCAGCGATCCTGCCAGGATGAAAGAAATATTTGGCAATGGCTGCCATTCTATCCATCCGGCCCCTTTTGGTATTAAAGAAACTGTGACGCTTAGGAACCGGATTCAGAAATACCTCGTTGAAGAAACCCGGCTTGGTATTCCTACACTGTTTGTAGATGAGGGCCAGCACGGAATGATGAGGCCTGAAGCAACAGTTTTTCCGCAGGCCATTGGCCTTGCCTGTTCCTGGAACCCGCAACTTTTCGAAGAGGTTTATGGCGTAGTGGCCAACGAAATGCGGTCACGCGGTACGCATCATGCATTAACACCGGTGATTGATGTATGCCGTGAACCCCGGTGGGGCAGGGTTGAAGAAACCTATGGTGAAGACCCCTATCTTAACGGGGTCCTTTCATGCGCTGCCGTAAAAGGTTTGCAGGGCACAGCCAATGGTACTGTTAAAGATAACCATGTTGCAGCCACGTTAAAACATCTTATCGGGCATGGTCAGTCGGAAGGTGGCCAGAACCAGGGGCCGGCAAATTACTCAATGCGCGACCTGCGCGAGTTTCATATGCCCCCGTTTAAGATGTGCATTGACAAAGTAAAACCGGTATCTGTTATGCCATCATACAATGAAGTTGACGGCGTGCCTTCCCATGCCAATAAATGGCTGATCAAAGACCTGCTTAGAAAAGAGTGGGGGTTCAAAGGGCTCGTGGTGTCCGACTATTATGCCGTAGACCAGTTGTTCCTGAAACACTTTGTTGCCGGGGATGGCAAAGATGCGGCCAGGATAGCCTTCAATACCGGTATTCAGTATGAATTGCCGCAGGCCAACCATTATAAACATCTGCCGGCATTGCTCAAAGAAGGTAAGATCAAAGAAAAGGACATTGATGCTTTTGTTGAGCAAATACTGAAACTGAAATTTGAACTCGGTCTCTTTGAGAATCCTTACGTTGATGTTGATAATGCCATAAAAGTCAGCAAAAAGAAGGAACACAGGGCCGTTGCCTTAAAAGCGACGCATCAGTCCATCGTGCTGCTGAAAAATGACAACCTGCTGCCTTTGAAAAAGGATAAATATAAAAAGCTTGCAGTTATCGGACCTTGCGCCAAAGATGTCTATTTTGGAGGGTATGCAGGGGAGCCATACGAAAAGGTTAGCCTTCTCGAAGGAATTAAGAATAAAGTTGGTAAAGGTACAGAGGTGCTTTTTGCCCAGGGATGTAAGTTGACCACAAATACCACCAACAGCTATTTCAACTGGAAATATGACGAGATTGTTTTTGCTTCGCGTAAAGAGAACCTTAAACTGATTGAAAAAGCTGTTGAAGTGGCAAAACAGGCAGAACTGATCATTCTGGCAATTGGCGAGAATGAGCATCTGTGCCGGGAAGCCTGGGCCAAAACACATATTGGCGATAACCTTACACTCGATCTTTTTGGTGAGCAGAATGAACTTGTCGAGGCAATTTTAGCGCTTAAAAAGCCGGTGGTGGTTTACCTGATGAACGGACGGCCGCTGTCAATAAACAATCTTGCCGATAAAGTACCTGCCATTCTTGAAGGCTGGTATATGGGACAGGAAACGGGAACAGCAGCAGCCGATATTATTTTTGGCGATGTAAACCCATCGGGCAAGCTTACCATTACTTTCCCGAAATCTGCAGGCCAGTTGCCGATGTATTACAACCATAAACCCAGTGCACAGTTTCACGATTACCTCTCTTTAGACATTAAACCGCTGTTTTATTTCGGCTATGGTTTGAGCTACACGCAGTTCAAATTCGGAAAACCAAAACTCGAAAAAGCGGCCATCAAGCGTACCGGTTCAACGTCTGTTACGGTTGAGGTTGCAAACACAGGTAAAAATGCAGGTGATGAAATAGTTCAGTTGTACATTCGAGATAAGGTAAGTTCAGTCACCCGTCCGGTAAAAGAGCTTAAAGGTTTTCAGCGCATCAGCCTGAAACCTGGAGAGAAGAAAAATGTAACCTTGAAGATCAGGCCCGAACACCTGGCTTTTTACGATATTAATATGAAGTATGTGGTAGAGCCTGGCGATTTCGATATTATGATCGGAAACTCATCAAGGGATGAAGATTTGCAAGTGGTGACACTTAAGGTGACAAAATAGTGAATTAGTTTAGTTTGGGTGTTTTATTTTTTGTGAGGCAATCCGGAATACCTTGATCTTTGCCTGGGCAGACCAGGCATTCATCGAACTGGTTGTTTTGGATTGCCTCACTTTTTTAAGATCCCTTTTATCACAAAAGGGATTTATTCATTTTCAACGATTTCTATTTTGAAATCGTCAATCCATAGTTTGCCCTTAGAATTATTCCAAATATATATTTTCAGTGTATCGCCTTTTTTCAAAGATAAGTAGGGGTGTTGCACCATACAGGCCTTTTGCCATCTGCCCGGGTACGCCATTTCGTTAATTTTTTTACCGTTCCAGAATATATTCTTCCCGTTTCGAACAATATCAAAAACAATATATGCATCGGATTCAGGGGTGGTTAAAACCATAACCGAAATCCTGAAATGTTTGTATTTCATACCCGGTAAACCGGAAATCTCTGTGGCAAAAGTCGGACTGTAAATAATTAACGAATCGAGCAGACAGCAATACTTTCCTGAATATGCTCCTGTGCTATCCAGGCAGCCCGGGTTTTCAGTCCATTGTGCTATCGGTTGTTCAAATTTGTTTTCATTGTTAAAAAGAATTGCCTGATATACAGCACTGCCTCTTTTTTGCAGCGTATAGTAATTCGGACCTAATTGTTTCCTGAAAATTATTTCAGGGAAATAATTGTTAAGAAGGCATTCGGTTTCAGGAATATAAGGGGTATTAACTGAAGCATATAGAAAATATTCTTTGGTGCTTGAAGCAAGTTTTTGTTGTAATACCTTCAGGTCGCTTATCTGTTGTAATCTTATCAGCGAAGATTTATTAGCAACCGGTTCAGATAAAAATGCCTGGTTGTCAATGTTAAAGACCATTTCCACCGTATCTGGGCTTAATGTACCTGCATATCGCGACAATGAAGTATATATTTGTTTGTCACAACGGTATCGTTTTTTGTTTTTTGCGGTAAGAAACAATAAAATCACAATTGCAACAGAAACCAACACCAACCTAAGTATCCGTTCTTTTCTGTCTGCTGGTTTTTTAATAAACCAGAAAAAGATCAGGATTAAACATATAATCCATGTTGCCAGGCTTATCCAAAAAGTAATTTTTACTTTATTGTTTGAAAATGTAAAAGTGGTCAGATGATTACCCTTCCCAAGTTTTATCGCCATAAAAGCATCAGCTACAGGAAGAATTGTTTGAGAGGCACCATCTGTTCCGGCTTTCCAACAGGGATAATTATTCTGCTGAATTACCATGTACATCATGGTATCGGTATTGGTGACAAATTCCATGGTGCCGGGTTCGAACCTGGTGATTTTGATCAAACGATTGTATGTCTGCAGGTTTTTTAATGCATCCTTCCATCCTTCACTCTCAAGCGACCTGGTGAGAAAAACAGGGGGTAGTTCCAGAATCTCTTCTATACGATGTTGCTTGATGGCATTCTGTGTTGAAGTAAGCTTATAGGGACTGAAACTGCTTTCAGAAGGCGATTTGTATAATTCCCCCAGGTTACGCCAAAAAACGGGGGTGTGCCTGCTCATGGAACTGTCGCTCATCGTTTTCATGCTATGTTCCAACGAAGGCACCGGAAAACCGGTCGGAAGGTTCTTGATATACTCTTGAATTGCGCGTGGATTGATTTCTCCAACCACGGTGGAATTCATGTTTAGTTGTGCCGCGATCACCATATCAGCAGCCATCATAAAGACCACAGCATATTTCCACCAAATTTTGCTTTTCTTGACAAAGAGTATCAATAGCATACTAAACATAGGGATTAAAACTCCCTGTAAAAATATCCTTTCAGAAAGACCTGCATGGGTATTGAAAAAGGTGAACCCTTCAGTTAACAGGAATTTGAATAACCACTTTTCTGTTTTGAAAAATAAAATAATGAGAAAAACAAATAACAAACTGCTGATGTACGCCAGGAATCTGATGCTTTTCTTCCTGAAAGTCTCATCGGTAAAGAACTTGTCGAGCGCAAAGCCCGATGCAAGTAACATGAAAAAGATGAAAAAGACCCTGAAAAGCGATGCAAACCTGAACATATCCATAAACGGGACATACAGGTAAAGCCATTTTCTCAAAGGAAATACTTCTGCCATGGCGATCATCAGAAATAAAACAGCAGCTAAGGCATAAACAAGGCTTTGTTTCGAGAACCTGCCCCTGAGCAAATAAATAAACAGAAAAGCCAGGCTGAAGAACCCAAAATAGGTGTTAACCATTGAAAAGTCGGGGCCCCAGAATTCAGTTTTATTATAGCTTGAAGCATATGAAAATAAGACCGTGAGCAATGCACGCGGAGAATAAGCGCCGAATAAAATTCCCCCGCTGTCATATGGCAACGCGGTTCCCCGGTTGATATGCCCTGAAAAATCGAAAGAACTTACCAAAACTACAAGCGCTGAAAGTATAAATACAACAACAGCAACCGATAGTTTTGAAATATATGGCAACAGGGCTTTGTATCTGCTGTTTTTAATATCAGTTACGATAAATATTAAAAAGACAACTAAAAAAAGGTATGTTGTTGAAATAAACAATCCCGGGTAGCCGCCCGAGAGCATGAAAAAGAAAACCAATCCCAGTTTAACGGCATCGGCAAATGAAGGTTTTTTATGCAGCCTGAGCAAAAATAAAAATCCGAAAGGCAACCATGCTGCATTGATAAGCCACCAGATATGCTGGGCATTTCCGATAAAAAATCCTGAGAACATGTAAGATATTGAGGCAATCAACCGCACAGGCCTTGAAAAACCGTGAAAGCTGCTTAATTTGTACATGCCGGCCCCTGCGAGAAACAGGTGGAGCAGGTATTCAAAATGCATGGAATAAATATCATACTGCCTGATAAAACCGATAAGGTATTTTACCGGGTACCATGTGCCCGGGTCTCCGTATTGCGGGAATCCAAACATCGAATAAGGATTCCACAATGGCAGGATACCCTGGTTGATGCATTCTGTAATATAATAATTCCAGGGCAGGTTGATGTCGGCAATATCCCATTTCATTAACGATCTGGAAAAAACCAATTGCCACATGCCGGCGATGAGGACTAACATAAGGATAATGTAATCAATATAAACCTTATTGAATGATTTGAATGATAGTCTTTTCATTTATATTGACAGAATTTTTTTCAAGATTTCGGGGAATAAAAGTAATTAAAAAAACATGAAGCTTGTCCTTTAAAATTTGGGATATGAATTTATTATTCCTTTCAAATATTTATTAAATAAAAATAAAATCATAATTTGGTGGCTCTTAAAAATGAATTATGAGCGGGCCTGCAGGAATATCCAAAGTGAGCATTGTGGTTTCTGTTTACAATGAACAGGACAACCTGGAAGAGCTTAATAAAAGGATTGCCAAAGTTTTAAAAGAGATTAATCATAGCAATTATGAACTGGTATATGTAAACGATGGCAGTACCGATAACTCTTTTTCAATCATCAAAAGTTTTGTTGAAGAGGATGAAAGGATAAAGCTTGTAAACCTTTACCGCAACTTTGGACACGAAATTGCCATGACAGCGGGGCTTGATTATGCCACCGGCGATTGCATTATTTTTATGGATGCCGACCTGCAGCATCCGCCTGAGCTATTGCCGCAAATGGTCCAGAAATGGAAAGCAGGTACCGATATTGTTTTGACCAGGAGGACCGATAACCTGGATGTTTCCTGGTTTGGCCGTATGAAAAGCAAGATGTTCTATAAGGTGCTCAACGCTTTGTCTGATTTCCCTATTCCCTCGCAATTTCCCGATTTCAGGCTTATTGACCGTAAGTATGCCGATGTTGTAAAAAATATGAAAGAAAATAACCGTATGTTCAGGGGGCTAATTAGTTGGCTGGGTGTGAAAAACCAGGTAATTATGGATTTTGAAGCGCCGCCAAGGTTTGCCGGTAAATCGAAATACAGCACCAGAAAACTTCTTTCACTGGCGGTCAACAGCATCATTTCATTCTCTATCAAACCGCTCAGGGTAGCATCCTATATCGGGATCATTGCAGCTTTTGCCTCCATTATACTTGGTATCATTTTTACCATTGATTTTCTTACAAGCAAAACATACCAGTTCACAGGGTACGGGACTACCATCATCATGGTGATATTCATTGGTTCTGTGCAGCTTATTGTATTGGGGATTATCGGGGAATACCTCGGCAGGATACATATGGAGGTTAAAAACCGGCCGCTTTATATGGCCGAGTTGTTTCTTAACGAGGCATCAGCCAAAATACAAAAAAAGTGATTAAAACGGGTTCCTTCATTTTCTCTAAATCTTATGTTGAAAACAATCAGAAAACTCATAATCAACCGATCGTTTACCACCGCGATAAGTTTCATTATTGATAACCTGGTCCCGCCAATAATAAGGGATAACAGGTATTTCATGTACCCCTTTTATTACCTTGCTTTTAAGGGAAGGAATATTAAGGAAAACATGGAGTTTAAAGCCGGGCTGTACAGCATTACGAATGAACAACTTGAAAAAATTTACAATGATTATCAGACTATTGGAACTGAAAGAACAACAGATTTAAACAGGGGATCCATCAGGTGCATTTTAAAATATGTTGAAAATGATCCGGGTACCATTCTTGATGTGGGCTGCGGTAAAGGTTACATGTTGAGTTTACTTCATAAAAAAGGGTTTAGGGTAACGGGAACAGATGTATTTGACAAACCGGCAGGTTTCAGTTTTGATTATGTAAAATCAAATGCCGAAAAATTGCCGTTCGGAGACAACTCCTTTGATATTGTGGTCTCAACCCATACCCTTGAGCATGTTATTGATGTTAAAAGTGCTGTAAATGAGATGAAAAGGGTTGCCCGAAAAATGTTGATCGTTGTTGTGCCATGCCAGCGGTTTAATTATTATACCCTCGACCATCACCTCCATTTTTTCCCAAAGGGAGAGATGCTTGAAGGTTTGATGCAGATTGAAGATCATGAAATAAAAAAAGTGGGGGGTGATTGGGTATATGCCGGCAGTGTGTGATTGCAGGGACATATTTTCAACCAAAAGTAGTGACTTTAGTCGGGTTGTCTAAAGATTTATGTTTTTACCCTGACAGGGTGTACTTAGTGTTTGTCCATAAAGTCGTGTGGCTGTTCTTTAAAGTTCGCAGACGAGCGCAACAAAGTATGCGGACTTTAAAGACAGACACTACTTAGCCGGGCGGTACCCTGATTATTTTGCTGAAGCGCTTTATTTACAAACCCTTTCAGGGTTAACCCGAATAATACATACGTTTTTTTCAACATAACCATATTACTTTTTGACTTCATAAGAAAGGTTTCGTCCAGTTCCCTGATCAGGCTTTTCGAATATAAATTGTTATTTTTGACATTTGTTAAATAAATTCTTTTCATGTTATGGATTTTCTGGAAAAGGAATATTATAAAAATACGGTGCTTCAATATCTTATAGCTGTTGGAATTTTTGTTGTAATTATTATAGCGCTTCGCATTTTCAGATATATTATTCTTAAAAGAGTTAAAAAATGGTCGGCTAAAACCGAAAACACATTTGATGATTTTATTGTTGAAGCTATTGAAAAAACAGCCCTTCCGCTGCTTTATTTTACTGCTTTTTTTATTTCGGCCAATACACTTCAGCTTACAGAAAAGATACAAAAACTTTTGCATGGGGTATCTGTGGTGGTCATCACATTTTTCATTTTACGGCTTATTACCGCTGGTATAAAACATGCCATACAGGGCAGGTATTCAAAGCACGATGAAAGCGAAACCAAAATAAAGCAAATGCGCGGTATTATGATCATTATCAACATAGTGGTCTGGGTACTCGGTTTGATTTTTTTACTCGATAATTTTGGTTATGACATTACGGCCTTTATTACAGGTCTTGGAATCGGGGGTATTGCCATTGCTCTTGCCGCACAGAATATCCTGGGCGACCTGTTTAATTATTTCGTAATCTTTTTTGACCGTCCTTTCGAGGTGGGCGACTTTATCGTTGTTGATGATAAAAAAGGGACTGTCGAAGCCATTGGTATCAAAACCTCACGAATCCGCAGCCTTACCGGCGAAGAGCTGGTTTTTGCCAACAGCGACCTGTCGGGTTCGCGAATTCATAATTACAAAAGAATGGAACGGCGTCGCATATTGTTCTCACTGGGTGTAACCTACCAGACCTCGCTCGAAAACCTGCGCCAGATACCGTTGATCCTCAGGGATATTATTACCAGCCAGGAAGAAACAGAATTCGACCGTGCCCATTTTCAAAAATATGGTGCTTCAAGCCTTGACTTCGAGGTTGTCTATTTTATTCTCAACAGCGACTATAACCGCTATATGGATATCCAGCAGGCAATTAACCTGCGCATATTCGAAGAGTTTGAAAAGAAAGGAATAGAGTTTGCGTATCCGACGCAAACGTTGTTTTTGGAGAAATAATATGCATGTGCTTTGTAACCTTTTTTTATTTACTACTTCAATAATAGTTCTTACAATAGTTTTTGCAAAATGTATATTTTTGTTTCGGAATTTCGACCAAACCTGTTAATTATTAATTGATAATGCTAAGAAAATTTAAACTCAAAGAAATACCTATACTTTTAATCCTGTTAATTGTACCGATATTACTTACTTTAATAGGATTTCATCTTAGAAGCATTAACGGCCCCCACTATTTAAGGTCATTTGACCCGGAGTATTCTTATCTTATAAGTGGTGTATCATTGGCATACTTAAAATCCGATCTGTTTATGGGTCATCCCGGTACCCCTTTACACATATTGATTGCGGTAATAATAAGAATTGTGCATCTTTTCAGGCCTGGTAATTCACTAATGGAGGATGTATTGGAAAATCCCGAGATTTATCTGCATGTTATAGATATTGTTATTGCACTTTTTGCAGCATTGGTTATGTTGTTTGTTGGGTATATCATTTATCGTAAAACCGGTAATATTGCTGCTGCGGTTTTTATACAATTTTCGCCTTTTGTTTCACAGCAGGTTTTTACGATTTTTGAACGTACCATGCCTGAACCTCTGTTTATTCCTTTGATTTTGTTATTAATAACTCTCCTCGTACTGGATATTGAAAACAAATTGCCTAAAAGTGGAATTCTGAAAAGGAAGTTTCTTATCTATGGGATAATCTGCGGCTTATGCCTCGCACTGAAATTCATTTTTCTCCCTTTTTTAATCATACCTCTCTTTTTATTAAGCTCCATTAAAGAAAAGTTTAAATACCTGATAACTACTGTTGTTGCTTTTTTTGTTTTTGCCTTTCCTGTTTTGTTGAATATGAAAACTTTTTACGAGTGGATCAAATCTATTTTCATGCATTCAGGGAAGTATGGTTCAGGAGAAGAAAATATCATTGATTTTCAGGTTTTTATTCTTAACATTAAAACAATGGACCAGTATATTCATTATTTCTTCATTGTATTATTGGTGAGTCTTTTAGTTTTTTTAGTTTGCCAGATACCCTTCGTTAAAAATAAAATTCAAAATAGAGAATATTTGAAGCTTTTGTTCGCCGTTATTCTTGTAATGATGTTTAGTTTATTGCTTATTGCAAAACATTTTGCTTCACAATATTTAATACCTGTATTAATGCTTACGGTTTTTGCCTGTTTTCTCAATATAAGAATTGTAAAATCGGTTCTTTTCCCTAAAATTGGATTAATTGAACCGCTTATTTACCTGACGATTATTCTCCTCTTCACATTTTCACCTGTAGGTTTCCGTCAATATGTTGAATATAATAAACTTCGACAGCAATCTGCTGTGGCAAAGTCGAACCTTTTAGAAATTGTAAATGATCACAACATAGGCAGCCCGATGGTAATTTGTTCCGGTATATGGAATGTAAGGCCTGAGGTTGCACTTTGGTTTGGAAAAGTTATGTCGCCCGGTAATAATTTTTTTGCCCCTGCGTTAAACAAACTTTATCCCAATACTTTTTTTTATAAAGAAGTCTGGAAAGTTTTCTTCGATTGGGAAAACAATGCCCTGGAACTGGACAAAATCCTCGGGAAGTTTGATAAATTTGATATTGTTCTATGTCACTATGACGAAAATATAAGATCGGAATTGTTGAGTGTTCTCGGGTCAAGGGAAGATTACAAATTGGATTTGTTATATTCTGATGAATCACTTCATACATACATTTATCATTATTGTAAGTCTGACAAAAATTCTGACTAATATTGTGTAAATAAAATTGATAAAAAGCGTTGGTATTTAAATATATTAAACTCACATGCAAGGTTTTTCCAGTATTAAACAACTAAATTTTAAGAACATATTATTTAATTCGAAAACAGTTGTAATTGTCTTAATATGCATTGTTCTTATCAGAAATCTTGATTTGGGTTATTGGAAAAGCACCAATAAGATCATCATCTGGGATGTTATTTCATATTACGCTTACCTGCCTGCCACATTTATACATCAGGATCCTTCCCTCGGATTTCTTAAAGATACAAAAGAAGATTTTTCAAATAAGTTCTGGCCGGTTGTCTCACCTACAGGAAAGCCGGTAATTATGATGAGTATGGGCATGTCTATGCTATATTCACCATTTTTCTTTATGGCCCATTTATATACTACCCATAGCCAACATAAGGCAGACGGTTTCTCTCCTCCCTACAGGTTTTTCCTCATTCTGAGTTGTATTTTCTATCTTGGGCTTGGACTGGTTTTTTTACGAAAACTACTCCTTGAGTTTCTTGAAGATTTAACTGTCTCGATTGTGCTCTTAGTCATTGTACTTGGAACAAATATATGGTATTATTCAACCATTGAGCCAACCATGACGCATACATACCTCTTTGGTCTAATCACCTTGTTTACTTATCTTACGCATCAATGGTACAGAAAACCCCGGATTTTCATCTCTGTTATTCTGGGATTCATTGCAGGACTTATTAGTCTGATCAGGCCCACCAATGTTATTATAGTTGTTATTTTCTTATTCTGGGGAATTAAAAGTTTCAGAGATTTCAAAACGAGATTTTTGCTTTATTTTAAAAAACTTCATCTTATAGTCATCATACTGTTTGCTGCTTTCGCCATATGGGTTCCTCAAATGTTATACTGGAAGATGCAGGCCGGACAATACCTGTATTATTCATATGGCGATACAAACAGATTTTTTTTCAATAATCCGCAAATCATTAAATCTGTTTTCAGTTATCGCAAAGGATGGTTGCTTTATACCCCGCTGATGAGCCTGGCTATTTTTGGCTTGTATTTTTTATGGAAAAAAAACCGGGAATATTCACTAGCGATTACCCTCTATTTCATAATACACCTTTACATTATCAGTTCGTGGTGGTGCTGGTGGTATGGAGGGTCTTTCGGTAACCGGGCAATGATAGATACATATGGAGTGCTGGCCTTTCCCATGGGGATGTGTATTGAAGCTGTCCGCAAATTAAAAAAACGAATAAAAATTCCGGTCATTACAGCAATTTATTTTTTTATTGCATTTAGCATTTTTAATACTATGCAGGCAAAAAGAACAATTATTCATTGGGACTCTATGTCAAAAAAAGCATATTGGTCGGTTTTTTTAAGATATAAATTACCAGATAATTATATCGAATTATTGGAAATACCCGATTACGAAAAAGCACGGCAAGGAATTCATGCTCTTGAAAAAAAGGTAAATGAAGTTACTGATTAAATGAAAAACATTAAAAATAAAAACGATTATTTTGGCAGAGATCTTGAAGCAATGTCAACTGCCAGAAATTATCCGAAATGGATAATATCAGAATTTAAACCATATATCGGACAGCATGTTGCCGAAGTCGGTGCAGGATCAGGCAATATTACAGCATTGCTTACAGAACATGTTGAAAAACTCGTTGCTTTTGAACCATCCGAAAATATGTTCCCATTGTTGAAAAAACGTTTTGGAAAGGTTGATAAGATTACTGCCATCAATAACTATTTTGGAAATGAATATTTGAATTTTAAAGAATGTTTTGATTCGTTATTATATGTGAATGTCCTGGAACATATTAAAGATGACAGGCAGGAAATTGATTTTGTATATAAAGCCTTAAAACCCGGAGGATATTTGTTGGTTTTTGTCCCGGCACTTCCCTTTTTATATGGTGAGTTCGATAAAAATGTAGGGCATTACCGGCGTTATACAAAAAAAAGTATCATTAGACTGGTCCAGAATTCTGGTTTCAAAATTGCACGACTAAAATATTTTGATTTTGCCGGGATTATTCCCTGGTATATCACTTTTGTATTGCTTAAAAGCCCTATGACCAACTTAAATGTTGGTCTTTATGACAAAATTGTTGTACCCGTTGCCCGGAGAATAGAAAAATTTCTTACTCCGCCAATAGGAAAGAATTTATTGCTGGTACTTCAAAAATCCAATTAAAACTCGATTTATTGTTTTATTTTACAAACTGGCAGATATACTTTAAACCTTCTTTTCTTTAAGATATTTTTTTGAGAATAGGTTATACTTAATAACACACCAGATGGCCCGGAACCCGTCTTTCCAATTTATTTTTTTCCCTTCATGGTAAGTTCTGCCATAATAAGAAATTCCTACTTCATATATACGTATCCCTTTATATCGGGCAATCTTTGCTGTTACTTCGGGTTCAAAACCAAATCTTTTTTCTTTCAGCAGCAGACTTTGTATTATTTCCCGCCTGAATACCTTATAACAGGTTTCCATGTCTGTAAGGTTAAGATTTGTAAATGCATTTGAAAGAAAAGTCAGAAATCTGTTTCCGATTGTATGCCAGAAAAAAAGTATTCTGTGAGGATTGCCTCCCATAAACCTTGAACCATAAACCACGTCGGCAAAACCTTCGGTTATTGGTCTCAACAATTCTTTATATTCCCTCGGGTCATATTCAAGGTCAGCATCCTGAACAATCACAAAATCGCCGGTTGCCAGGTCAATACCCTTATGTATTGCAGCACCTTTACCCTGGTTCTTTTCCTGATCGAATAGCTTAATTTTTACTGATGGGTTATTTTGAATGAAATTTTCTGCCAGTTCTTTGGTTCTGTCTGTTGAACAGTCATTAATAATTAAAATCTCTTTTTCAACTGAATCAATATCTGCAGCCAGAATTCTTTCAAGGATAGAAATAATTGATTGCTCTTCGTTATAAGCCGGAATGATTATAGATATGGTGTATTTCATTAGTGTATTTCTTTTTGCAGGGTTTGTTTTTTTAAGGTTCAAATATAACAGATTCCATCCGAACTCTGTATTAACCTCTCAAAAAACTGTGATTTTGACCCATCATACTCACTTTAATAAAAAAATGAATTCTACAAGGAATAAGGGTACCAGGTCGTGGTTCATTCAGTTAGTTTTTTATTCCTTTATAATATAGGGTTTTAGGTCAGTTTTGTCATATTTAAAATTCTGAACCTTTACTACATCAAAGCAAGGTGTATGGATAACCTGAAAATGATCATCGCAGTTTAAATTTTTCCTTATGTTTTCTAAGCTTAGTTCATTGTTAATGATAATAAACTGAAATTCAGTATCATTATAATACCAGTTCTCATTCATTACATGATAATAAGGAACCATATTATCGAATACTGAATATAGCCTAACTCCTGATTTTGAGAATAATGTAACAGGTTTTGTAAGCCAGTAATCTCCGACTCCGTTCTTAAGGTTTCTTTTTTCTGCAATTTCATCTATACACTGTGCAACTTTTGGATAATAGTTCAGGTAATTTCTAAATCCGGAAAGTGAGCTTTGTTTGGTCCCGAATACAATGATAATAATTGCTATACTGATCAATGCAAAATTCAGGGCGTGTTTTAAGTGTCTGTAAGACAAACATTTTTCATTTAGAATTACAATCAATATCCCCAAATTAATAATCGCGCTGTAGAAGGCATAAATGTTATATCTTAATGAATCATAACCGGTATAGTTACCATTTAATACGGGTGCCGCAATTACAATTGCAAAGTATACAAGGTTATAAAACAAGAAAAATGTCAGTAAGCCGTATTTGTTTTCTCTTTTCGCCCTGGTTAAGAAAAAAATAATTGTTGTAAGAAATGAAAGAATGCTTAAGAAAATTATAATTGTTTTGAGGTTTAAATCATTGATATAATCCTTCATCTGCCGGCAAAAAACTATAATAGAATCTTTATATCGGGAGGGCTCCAGGATAATATATGGCTCATCAATCTCAATAGATTTCATAACCTCAAGTATCCTGAACCCTGCTAAGCCTGCAATTATCGTCACTGCATTCATTATGGTTAGCCTGATGATTACTCTTCTCCTGTTAAACTTTTTGTAAAGCAAAACCAGGGAAAACAAGGGCAAATTAAACAGAACAATGAACAACATGTCGGATATAACGCACAGGATACTAATGATGTATAAAGCTGTCAGAATTTTTCCCGAATCTGTTTGCATGAATTTTAATGAAAGATACAAACACAGGTAGGCCATCGTAAAGGCACCGGTATGAAACGAATTACTAATCAGGTAAAATGAAAACCAGAAATCTGATGTAAAAAAGAAAACAAATAAAAATAATAGCAATAACAGATTTGAAAAGGCTGCTGCCTGTAAGAATTTTTTGGGGTAAATCAGCCTGAATATTAAAAGAGTTATAATATTTATAGCTACGATTTGAAGAACTGGGAAAACAAAGGAAACAATAACAAAATCCTTAAAGACAAACATTAATAAAAAATAAACCAGCATGTCAGGAAAAAAGTTTGGCGAAGGATTAAAATGCCATCCCTGTAATCCGCTTTTGTCAACAAAAAGATCTGTAAATATTGAGGGCAGATACAATGTATCGGTAATAAAAAAAATCTTCAGATTTTCTTCAGTTAATGATGAAAACATCGCAAATATTGTGATAATACCCGCAATAACAGATAAAAGCCAGAAAAATGATGAAAAACGTAACTGTATCTTATTCATTTATTTAAATTTGAAATTTTATTCCTTCTTCCAGTAAAACCATTTCCTCTCCTGCAGTATCCCCCAATAATGCAACAATTCTTCTATATCAAATGAATTTTCATAATCGTTGAAGGTATACCACGACATCACCGTACAATTTTCTTTCAACTCTACAATCTGCTCTTTTGACGAGGCCAGCGTTTCCAGCGCTCTTCTTTCGCAGGCATTGTGTTTAAAATCGGTTTTGTCTGCAAAGGTGAATACTGACAAAAAGAGAATGGTAATACCAATGTATATAATTCTTCTTGTTGCTGTAAGGTATTTAATCAGGTACATGGCGCTGATACCGTAAAAGAAAAACAACCCCAGTATTACCGGCATTATGGTATCGCGCCTGATTATTCCCGGACGGTATGATTTATAGCCTCCCAGTGGTAACAGAATAATATATATTACGGTAAAAATCCCAAACCACAAAAGCAGGTTTAATATCTTCATTGCTGTAGGATTGTTTTTTTGCCTGTGCAATAATATTATGTTTGCTATTATCATAAGCAATAAAAGCCCGGGGCCCGGTTTTTGAACAAATTGCCCGAAACCTTTCGGAAGCCTGGCATATCTCTCCCATAAAGAAATATTTTGTGTAACAATGTCATTGTTGTTTAAGCCTATATAGAATGCGTAAAGGCATACGATACATGCCAGGATTAAAATCCATGGATACTTTTTCAGGGTTTTTATGAAGTTTGCAATAATAGGGATTGTAAAAGATTTTGCTGGTACAGTCCGGTAATTATTTATAAGGTTGTAAATAAATATCAAAAAACATACAATCAACACCACCGGAGCGTTCAGCGGGCCGTTAAAAGATAAAACAATAATCAGGATGATCAATAAAACTATTTGCAATACATTTAATCCTGATATTTTGTTATGGAACCCTTTTAAAAAAAAAGGCAAAAAAAACATTAACACCAATGCCATTGGCAATGCATAAAACCAGGTGTAGGTAAGGGTTTTGTCAATAATACCCATCTGGCCGTTGTAACCAAACGCCTGGAATAATGGTGTTATCAGTACTACAGCAAATAGTACATCATTATCAAATAATTTTGTCTTACCTGTAATATAAACTGCAAGCAGGTATATTATTAAAACCTGGATAATAGTTTTTGCCAATGCACAGGATAAATAAACACTGTTAACAGGATTGGTGATTTTCTGAAAAACGAATGGCATTGATCTGAAATAACCCCGCATACTCCAATGCGCAAAAAAGCGGTTGGTGGCTGAGTAAACAGAATCATGTGCAATTACATTAAATCCAAAAGGGTCTTTTAAAACCGTCATGGATGGTCCGGAAGGAAGGATGATAGAAGGCATATCTCCGTCAAGGGACACGCTGTAATGCTGCAGAAAGGAATATACAGTATCGCTTATGAACAAAACGAAAAATATAATAACCAACAATCCGCGTCTTGATGAAAGTTTTAACATAGGCTGGTGTGCAAATCAGGTAACTTTAACATGTCAGGTATTCATTTTATTATTACTAACCAAATATCAATAACAATTCAATGTCGTTTAATTAAGACCATCTATCTCCCTCTCCTTGAGAGGGTGTAGCCTGCCTGACGTCAGACAGGGGAGAGGATATAAAATGATCACCTTAATTAAACGACATTGAATAACAATTAATTAATATCCGGTTATCTTTTGTCTGAAAATTTTCAAATGTACAAATTACCTGTAAATATAGAAAAAGAAAAGGCCATGAATGATACGGTTAATTGTACACTCATGACCCGAATTTCTCTTAAAATCTGATGTTAAACCATTCTGTTGAGCCTAACTTTATGAGAAAAATATAATACTAACGGCAGCCCTATCTCCCGGCTACCATATCGGCTACGCGTAACTTACTGTTAATTTCCTGTTTTACCCGGTTAAACCAGGCCAGGTCATTGATTATATTACTATTGTCAAGGTGTTCTGTTTGTTTATTATCAAGTGCAAGTTTTATGTCTTCAAGCGATTGGTTTTCAAAATCGGCATTCAGATATGCAAGCATCAGGTTTGAAAGGTTTTCACGGTCGAACCCTATTACCAGCTCGCTCCATGAAACAAGCATGCTGTCAGTTTTGCAGTTGTTAAAACGGTCTATCATTTCTTTATTCACTTCAACCAGGGATTGATTGTTATTATGGTTGCCGGCAGCATTTTCCTGTGCTTTTATGCCTGTGCATACATGCAATGAGATTAAAACCGCCAATAGGGTAAAACTTTTAACAGATGTTTGAATTTTTTTCATAACCAAGGTTTAATGATATGTGAAATTTTGAATCTTTGTTAATATATACTTCAAAACCATTTTTTATGTTAGATTAATATGATTAACGGACAATTTGGTGACGTAAATCACCAAAAAAAGGTGATCATTGTTACCGGCTTTTTAAATAGTGTCTGTCCATAAAGTCGTGTGGCTGTTCTTTAAAGTTCGCAGACGAGGCGCGTGAAGTCCGAAAAAAGGGAGTTTACAATGCGTAAATGACATTTTTGAGAACGAGCGCAACGAAGTATGCGGACTTTAAAGACAGACACTAAATAGCGCCCTTGTATTTGTAAAAACTGCATACCTGAAAAGCTTTTAAAATTCCATGCAACCATCCTGTAGTAAACGGTTTCAGATTCAAATTAAATTTATATATTTGCACTTCAATTTTTTATGATAAAGGAGCTTAACCATGATAAAGATTACATTTCCTGATCATTCAGTCAGGGAATTCGAGGAAGGGATTAATGGTCTTGAAATTGCCAAAAGCCTTAGCAACAGCCTGGCCAAAGAAGTATTGGCCATAACAGTGGATGATGAATTGCGGGACCTTACACGCCCTATTACAAAAGATTCGAGGATAAAACTGCATAAATTTGATGACCCTGAGGGCAAACATGCATTCTGGCATTCATCGGCCCATTTAATGGCCGAGGCATTAGAAACAATTTACCCGGGAATTAAATTCGGCATTGGCCCGGCCATTGAAAACGGTTTTTATTACGATGTTGACCCGGGCGATGGGGTAGTGATCTCAGATGCAGATCTGTCCAGGGTCGAGGAAAAGATGATTGAGCTTTCAAGACAAGGCCATCCTTTCATCAGGAAAGAAGTTACAAAAAAAGAGGTACTGGATTTTTTCACCAAAAAGGGTGACGAATACAAAACCGAACTTATTAATGAACTTGAAGACGGCACCATCTCGACTTATACCTCAGGTAACTTTGTTGACCTGTGCCGTGGCCCGCACTTGCCTGATACGGGCTTTATTAAAGCCATAAAGTTATTAAATGTTGCCGGTGCATACTGGCGCGGCGATGAGAAAAGAAAACAGCTCACCAGGATATATGGCATTACATTTCCTAAGAAAAGTATGCTCGACGAATATCTTGTAATGCTCGAGCAGGCGAAAGCACGTGATCACCGTAAGCTTGGAAAAGAGCTCGAACTATTTATGTTTTCGGGTAAGGTAGGTCAGGGGCTGCCCATGTGGCTGCCCAAAGGGGCTGCATTGCGCGAAAGGCTTGAGAACTTTCTTAAAAAGGTTCAAAAGGAGTATGGTTACCAGATGGTGATTACACCGCACATTGGTCAGAAAGAGCTCTATCAGACTTCGGGCCACTGGGAAAAATATGGCAAAGATTCTTTCAGACCTATCCTTACACCACAGGAAGGGGAAGAGTTTTTGCTTAAACCCATGAATTGCCCGCATCATTGCGAGATATTTAAAAATAAGCCCCGGTCGTATAAAGACCTTCCGATAAGATATGCAGAATTCGGTACAGTATATCGTTATGAGCAAAGCGGCGAGCTTCACGGGCTTACCCGTGTACGTGGCTTCACACAGGATGATGCCCACATCTTCTGTCGTCCCGACCAGTTAAAAGAAGAATTTATTAAAGTAATAGATATTATCCTTTATGTATTCAGGGCTCTTGAATTTAACGATTTTACCGCCCAGATTTCACTGCGCGACCCCAATGATAAGGAAAAATACATCGGGACCGATGAAAACTGGGAAAAAGCCGAAAAAGCTATTATTGAAGCATCGGCAGAGAAAGGGTTGAATACAACGGTGGAACTAGGCGAAGCCGCGTTTTATGGCCCCAAGCTCGACTTCATGGTAAAAGATGCCATTGGCCGTAAATGGCAGCTTGGTACCATACAGGTTGATTATAACCTCCCCGAGCGTTTTGAACTGGAATATACCGGCAGCGATGACCAGAAGCACAGGCCCGTAATGATCCACAGGGCACCGTTCGGCTCTCTTGAGCGCTTTGTGGCAGTGTTGATCGAACACACTGCAGGGAAGTTTCCATTGTGGCTGACACCCGACCAGGTAGTGATACTGCCGATTAGTGAAAAATTTCACGATTATTCAAAAAAAGTTTTAAATATTCTAAATAATTCCGATATTCGCACCCTAATTGACGAGCGCAGTGAAAAAATTGGTAAAAAGATAAGGGACAATGAATTAAAAAGGATTCCTTATCTGCTTATTGTTGGTGAAAAAGAGGAACAAACAAATTCAGTATCGGTTCGCAGACAGGGGGAAGGAGACAAAGGCTCAATGAGTATTGAAGATTTTATTATATATCTAAATAAAGAAATAAAAGATCAACTGACGTTTAACTAAAAAAGGAGGACCTTACCATAGACAAACCAATTATCAGAAGAAGCCTGAAAATTCAGGATCAGACGAATTTCAGGATTAACCAGCAAATCAGGGCAAACTCCCTTCGTCTGGTTGGAGATAACATAGACAATCCTGGGGTTTATTCACTGCGTGAAGCATTAGACTTGGCAGAATCCCTGAGTCTCGACCTGGTCGAAATTTCCCCCAATGCCGATCCACCGGTTTGTAAGATAATTGATTACCAGAAGTTTCTTTATCAACAAAAGAAGAAACAGAAAGAGATCAAATCAAAATCTGTTAAAGTGGTTGTTAAAGAAATACGGTTTGGCCCGCATACCGATGAGCATGACTATAATTTTAAATTGAGACATGCCCAGAAGTTTTTGCAGGAAGGCGCTAAGGTGAGGGCATACGTGTTTTTTAAAGGAAGATCAATCGTGTATAGCCATGATGGTGAAATCCTCCTCAGAAAACTGATTGCCGACCTTGATGAATACGGTAAGCTGGAACAGGAACCCAAACTCGAAGGTAAGAGAATGGCTATCCTGTTATCACCCAAAACACAGAAAAAGAAAGTTTAACACTCAATAATAAAGTAGAAAAGAATGCCAAAGATGAAGACAAATTCCGGTGCAAAAAAAAGGTTTACCCTCACCGGAACAGGTAAAATCAAACGGAAACATGCTTATAAAAGTCATATTCTGACTAAGAAATCTACTAAAAGAAAAAGAAACCTCGGTTATTTCACCGAGATCAACAAAGCCGACCAGAGCAATGCGAAGCTTCTTTTAGCGATGAAATAAGCATAGGAATTAACATTAGTATTAACCTGGATGATTATGCACAAAAGATTTCCGGTAAAAAGGAAACGCTAATCGTTCACAAATCGTAAAATCATGCCACGATCAGTAAATGCAGTAGCATCAAGAGCAAGAAGAAAGAAAATCCTGAAAAGGACCAAAGGTAACTTCCTCTCACGAGGAAACGTATGGACAGTTGCCAAAAACACGTATGATAAAGGACAACAATATGCTTACAGGGACCGCAGGAAAAAGAAAAGCGAATTCCGGGCATTGTGGATACAAAGGATCAATGCAGGGGTAAGGCCCTTCGGCTTGTCTTATTCCGAATTCATTGGTAAACTGAACAGTAAAGGGATGGAAATTAACAGGAAAACACTTGCCGACCTGGCAATGAACCACCCCAAAGCATTCGAAGAAATTGTTAATGCTGTAAAGTAACAAAAGACAATATTTTTAAGGGGAGGCCTCAAATGCTTCCCTTTTTTATTTTTAATCCTTCCTTGAATTTGAACAACTCAAAAATACCGTTATGAAATTAGCTCTTCTCGGATATGGCAAAATGGGCAAAGAAATCGAAAAGATTGCCCTTGAACGGGGACACCAGATCGTCCTGGTTATTGATATTAACAATCCTCAAGACCTTAATGCCGAAAACCTTAAAAAAGCAGATGTGGCTATTGATTTCTCGGTACCTGGCACTGCATACAATAATATCATGGCCTGCTTTGATGCCGGAGTGGCAGTTGTTTCAGGAACAACAGGCTGGCTCGATAAATTTTCCGATGTGGTTAAGGTTTGCAAAGATAAGAAGCAGACTTTTTTCTATGCATCAAATTATAGCCTGGGAGTGAATATTTTTTTCCATGTGAATAAAACCCTGGCGCAGGTTATGAACCGTTTTGACAACTACAATGTAACAATGGAAGAGATACACCATACGCAGAAGTTAGATGCACCAAGCGGTACTGCTATTACCCTTGCCAATGACATTATCGGAGAGGTTGAAAGGAAAACCAGGTGGGAACTGGATAATGAACCAACACCACAGTCGCTGAAGATCACTGCTGTGCGCGAAGGACAGGTGCCCGGTACACATATTATTACCTACGATTCGGAAATAGATACTATTGAAATAAAACATGCTGCCAAAAACAGGAAAGGTTTTGCGCTTGGGGCTGTGATGGCTGCGGAATTTATCATGGGCAAAACAGGCATTTTTGGTATGAACGACCTCCTGAATCTTTAATTATAATCTTAAACCGAAGACATTGTTTGATCAGAAAAATCTGAAAAAGAGGCTCGTAAAACTTTTCTTGTCATCGGTTGTTTTTACCGGTTTTGTAGCCTGGCTTGAAAACTACTGGCTGTTATCGGGGCTGCTGATACTTGTTGATTTTCACGTTACAAACATTGTTAACTGGACCTTCTGGAGGAAAAGAGATAAAAATGTGAGCAGAAAAAAGAAACTGCTCAACGATGTCATTGATGCATTTATTATTGCCGCCATTGTTGCATTTATATCAAAGCTTTTCTTCATTGAAGCCATTACGGTACCCACCTCTTCGATGGAAAAGACCATCAATGTAGGGGACTATATTTTTGTGAGTAAGCTAAACTATGGGCCAAGGCTTCCGAATACCCCGTTGTCGCTGCCTTTTACTCACAATACCATTCCTTTTACCAAAACAAGGAAGTCTTATTTATCATTTCTTCATTTGCCTTATAAGCGGCTGCTCGGACTGCGAAAGGTTAAAAACAACGATATTGTGGTGTTCAATTTTCCCGAAGGCGATACGGTGGTGTTTGATTATCCCGGCACCGGTGAAACTTATTATTCACTTGCAAGAAAATTCGGTAGCGACTATATCACTGAAAATTACAAAATAAGGGTGCATCCGGTTGACAGAAAGGAGTATTATATAAAAAGGTGCATCGGGATACCTGGCGATACCATTGAGGTAGTTCACGGATTTGCCTATGTAAATGGCAAAAGGGAAAAGCAATCTGCCAAACTGCAGTATAATTATTTCTTTATTGCCGATAAAAGCCTCGATTCCACTTTATTTACGAACATGGATATATCTTTGTATGATATCAGTTACAACGAATACAATTCAATATACGAGTTGCCAGTTACCAGGGACAAGCTATCAGTTATCAGGGACAATCCCAAAGTACGGGGTATAAGAAAGCATGAAAGCCTTGACCCGTTTGCAGTTAATACGCAGGTATTCCCTTTTAGCAATAATTTCACATGGACAGAAGATAATTTCGGGCCGGTAATTGTACCAAAAAAGAACGACACGGTTAAAATAACCGCTGATAATCTGCCGTTGTATAGCAGGATTATTTCTGTGTATGAAGGAAATAAACTCAAAGTTACAGGAGATTCAATTTTTGTGAACGATTCACTTACTGGTACTTATACCTTTAAAATGGATTACTATTTTATGCTCGGGGATAACCGTCATAATTCCAACGATTCAAGGTTCTGGGGCTTTGTACCCGAAGACCATATCATCGGTAAGGCTTTTTTTGTCTGGTTATCTGTTGAAAGGAATAATCACTCGAAAAAAAGGATACGTTGGGAAAATATGTTTAAATTTATCCGCTGAAAAAATGTACAAAACAAAAGACAAAATGAATTTTTTAAAGAAAGACAGTGTAAAGTTTGGCATAGCTGCCTTTATTTATGTTTTATGGGTTATCTGGTTGCGCAACTACTGGTTCCTGTTTGGCCTGATCGTGATCTTTGATATTTATATCACCAAAAAAGTTAACTGGAGTTTCTGGAAAAAACGTGATGTAAAAAACAGTACCGTGGTTGAATGGCTCGATGCGCTGATATTTGCCGTTATTGCCGTTACACTCATTAATATTTTCCTCTTTCAGAATTACAAGATTCCCACCGGTTCAATGGAGAAGTCGCTTTTAATCGGCGACCACCTTTATGTAAGTAAGGTTGCATACGGGCCGAGGATACCTAATACACCGCTGGCATTTCCGTTTGCACAGCATACCCTTCCGCTTACCAAGAAAACCAAATCGTATGTTGAATGGATCAAGCTGCCTTATAAAAGGCTTGCCGGTTTCAGTAAAATTAAACGCGACGATGTGGTGGTATTTAATTTTCCTGCCGGTGACACCGTGGTAATTCAAAACCAGGCTACGAGTTATTATTCGATAGTTCGCGACTCGGTTGAAATGTATAAACAGATTGATGCCTATTATAACCAGCCGTTAAAAACCGATTCCGAATATTATGCCACCGCCAGGAGACAGATTTGGAACCGCTTTGACATTGTTGTAAGGCCGGTTGACAGGCGTGATAATTATATTAAAAGGTGTGTTGCCATACCGGGTGATACGCTAAAAATTGCCGATGGCAAAGTGATTGTGAATGGTACACCGCAAAAAGATATTAAAGGTATTCAGCATTATTACGTGGTGATTGTTAACAGTGGTGCCTCATTGTCCGACCGTGTGCTTAGCAGGGCTGGTATTGAGGATTACCAGAGATTCCCGGGTACACCCCATATCCATACAACCTTGACCGATGAACAGGTTGAAAAGGTCAAAGGGTTTAACAATGTAATTGATGTGCGCCTTGATACACGTATTGGCGATACTTATGATATCAATATGTTCCCTGGTGATACCAATTACAGGTGGACGCTTGATAATTTCGGCCCCCTTTATGTTCCTGCAAAAGGCGCCACCATCAGGATTGATTCGTCCAATCTTCCTCTGTACGGGAGAATTATCGGGTATTATGAAAAGAACAACCTTGAGGTAAAGGATGGAAAAATCTTTATTAATGGTACAGAAACCAACGAGTACACCTTTAAAATGGATTATTACTGGATGATGGGTGATAACCGCCACAGCAGCCTCGATTCGAGGTTCTGGGGGTTTGTTCCCGAAGATCACATCGTTGGTAAACCAAAATTTGTATGGTTGTCGCTTGACAAGAACAAGTCGTTCCTTGGTAAAATACGCTGGAACAGGATGTTTATGGGAATAAAATAGTTTTAGCCAGTTTCCCTGCCTGTATTCAGTATATTTACCAGTTCTTCCGTTTTCAGGTTTTTGCTGTCAACAATATACTTGGCGCGGAGGTAGTTATGTTCGCATTTTTCCCTGAGTTGCTGCACATACAGGTATAGTTCCTCCCTGGTTTTTCCCTTTACAATAGGCCTGTCTGCCGTGGCTTTTTCAAGACGGCTGACAAGGGTGTCGTTGTCAAGTCTTAAATAAATAACTTCACCCGATTGTTCCATCAGGTTCATATTATCGCAATGACAGGGAACACCACCCCCGGTTGAAACAATAATATTATCTTCTTTCACCACCTTTTTTAACGCTTCCCACTCTATTTTCCTGAACCGGCCTTCACCCTCGCTGGTAAAAATTTCAGGGACCGACTTGCCAGTAGTGTGTTCAATGTATTCGTCAAGGTCAATAAAATGCATTGCCAGCTTATTGGCAAGTTTTTTACCTATCGTAGTCTTCCCGGCACTCTTGAATCCGATAATAAAATAACGCATTTACAGATTTAACAGTTACTTTTTTGGTTTCAGGGCTTCATAGGCTAAATGCTGGGTGTAAGCATCGAGGATGATAAGCGACGTAAATGCCTCTACCACAGGCCACATACGTGCCACTATAGTCGGGTCGCGACGTGTCACGGCAGCAAGATCCTTGTTCTCAAGGCTTACCTTGTCAATGGTTTGTTGTGGTTTTGCGATTGTTGGTGTGGGTTTTACAGTTACCCGGGCAATGATGTCCTGTCCCGTGGTCAATCCTCCTGTAATGCCACCGGCATTGTTTGACATAAATTTAACTTTGCCATTTTCAATACGCATTGCATCGTTACACTGAGAGCCGGTTAATGTGGCTGCTTTAATGCCGCAACCAACCTCTACGGCCTTCACCGTACCAATACTCATCAGCCTTCCCAGTTCACCGTCGAGTTTATTGAAAACAGGTTCACCCACACCGGCAGGTACCCCTGTAACAACCACTTCCACGATGCCGCCCGACGAGTCGCCTTCATTCATTATCCTTACGATCTCATCGTACATGGCATCGGCTGCTTCTGCATCGGGACAGAAGAGTTTCGGGTTGATGCCATATTTTTCGCGTATCTCTTTTTCATCAAACCGGGGTTTGGGTATTTCAGGAATTCTCTTCTCAAGCTCAGTCAATATGGCAATCTTTTCGAAAAACCGCATCCCGGTTTCCAGTTTTCTCGATCCGAATATTTCCTGATAGATAGGATCATATTTTTTCCGGACTTCGCGATAGGCAGCAGCTTTTTTCCTGATGACATCAACAGCTACATTACCCATGCTAATGCCGGCGGCTTCTTTAACATAAGCGGTTACCTCTATGCCATGGTCTTTAAGTATCCTCTTGGCAATGCACCCTGCTGCAACGATTGATGATGTATAGCGGCCGCTGAAAAAACCAGCCCCGATAGAATCGTCAAATTCACCATATTTCTGGTATGATGCATAAGATGCATGGCCCGGTCTTGGCGTACGGTTTGTAAGCTGGTATTGTTCTATGTGTTCAAAATGTCTGTCAACATTGGGAATGAGAATTACCAGTGGTGTACCGTTGGTAAAACCTTTGTTTTTAAATCCCGGCATGGTGTCGGCGGCATTTACCCCGCTGTAAATCAGCGGTACATCAGCCTCTCGCCTTGGTGAGGTTAATTCTCCCTGTCCCGGTTTCCTGAGCATGAGCTCGGTATATATTTCTTCTTCTGTAAAAAAGTAGCCGGGGGGAACGCCCTGAATGTTGATGGATAAGCCTTCCTGGTAAGAACCACCGGCAACAGTTGTCTTAAATAAGTTTCCGTATGTACAGCCAAGCATAATTATTTAGTTTAAGTTAAGTTATTTTGATTGTAATTTCAGGTTGCTATAAAAAACCTTAATCGGCCAATAATTCGAGTTTAGCCCCGATACCTTTCATGTCTTCAACATACCCCGGATAAGTAATGCGCACCGATTCGGCAGTGTCAATAACTGTTTCGCCCCGGGCAACCATTCCGGCCAGTGAAAGGGCCATCACCATGCGATGGTCGTCATAACCATGAACTTCGGTTCCTGCAAGTGGGCTTTGATGAATGATGAGGCCGTCTTTAAGCTCTTCTACCTTAGCCCCCATTTTTGTAAGTTCGATGGCCATGGCAGCTATGCGGTCGCATTCTTTAAGCCTTGCCTGCGCCACGTTGAGCAACCGGGTGGTGCCTTTGGCCATGCATCCGGTGACGGCCAGGGCAGGAAGGGCATCTGGTGTATTGTTCATGTCAATATCAATGCCGTGAAGGTCGCCTCCTTTCAGAAGCACTCCTTCGGGAGTGTGAGTAATTTCAGCTCCCATCTGCGCCAGGAATGTAAAAACTTCTTTATCCCCCTGGTGGTCTGCAAAATCAAGTCCTTTGATTAAAATCTCAGAGCCCGTGATAGCAGCAGCACAGGCAGCAAATGTTGCTGAAGAAAAATCGGCCGGTATGTTTCTTTCAAATGCCCTGTATCTCTGTCCCCCGGGGATGTAAAACCAATCAAGCCCTTTCTGCTCAAAATTTACAGAGAGTTTTCTGAGCCAGTCGAGTGTAATCTCCACGTATGGCTTTTCATGCAGGTTTTCCACCACAATTTCGGTATCGCCTTTGGCAAGCGGACAGGCAATTAACAAGGCCGTAAGAAACTGGGAACTGATGCCGTTGACCGTTGTTTTACCGCCCGAAACCGGCCCTGTGATGGTAAAGGGGCATTTACCACCTGTTGATTCAACCCTGGCGCCTATTTTTTCAAGTGCAGAAAGCAAAGGTATCATGGGCCTGTTCCTGATGGAGTTATCGCCATCAAACATAATCGGAAAAGGGGCCAGTGATGCCAGCCCGGTAAGTATTCGTAATGAAGTGCCGGAGTTTCCCACATCAATTTTTTTACATGAAGAAAGCGGCAGCCCGCCTGTGCCCTTTACTGTGAGGTGCACACCCTGGCTGATTTCAGCGCCGAATTCTTTTATGCCTTCAATACACGAAATTGCATCTGCAGAATACAGCGGGTTGTGAAGAACTGATGTGCCATCTGCAATACCGGCAAGAGCCACAGCCCTTATGGTATGCGATTTAGATGCCGGAATCCTTATTTCCCCTTTTAGCGTTGATTTGGTGGCTTTTAGTTTCAAAGCAGGATGTTTATTTTTTCCGGCGAATTTAGTTAAACTTAATTATTTAAACAAAGATGAATTGATAATGTGACAGCATGCTAATTAAATCTTAACTGCTGTAGCCTCTAACTGGCAAAGACTTTTGGCGCTAAAGATTATTGCGCCTATGTGCTGTTTAAAATTGATACTATTGAATTTGTACTGTTTTTTTCCTACCTTTTGTTGTTTTTTCAGCAGAGCAGGTAAAGTATGTTTAAATCATTAAATAATTCATGATGAAAAAAGGTTTTATACAGTTTGTCGTTGCACTGATCGTGGTTTTGCAGGGTTGCAGTAAAATACCAGGTACCAGGGAGGTTAAAACCGAAAAGGACTTTCCGCCTCCACCCGTGGCACAAGTAATCCCCGATACCATGTCTGAATTTGGAAATATGCGTATTGATAATTTTTTCTGGATGAAAGACAGAAGTAATCCTGCAGTAATGGATTATCTCATTGCTGAAAATAAATACTGCGACACAGTTATGGCCCAAACCGGAAAATTACAGCAGAAACTTTATACCGAAATGAGGGGAAGGATAAAAGAAGAAGACCAATCGGTGCCAAAATTTAATAACGGGTACTATTATTATAACCGTACCGAAAAAGACAAGCAATACCCGGTATATTGCAGGAAGAAAGGAAGCCTCACATCCTCCGAAGAAGTGCTTTTTAACGTAAATAATATGGCACAAGGTTCACAGGCTTTTATTTTTGCTGGTTATGAGGTCTCGAATGATAATAATACGGCTGCATACATTTACAATACTACTGGTTCGTTTGCCGAATTTATACTCAAATTCCGCGACCTTAACACCAACATTGACCTGCCTCATCAAATTGAACGAGTTCAGGATTTTGCATGGTGCGGGGACAATAAATCGGTATTCTATGTAACAGCCAATGAAAGCCTTAGGCCATACAGGGTTTATCTTCATAATATAAACGCAACAGGCAGCGATAAAATAGTTTATGAAGAAAAGGATGAATTGTTCAATTTGTACCTGGGTAAATCAAAAAGTAAGGAATTCATCTATTTTATCTCTGCAAGTTTTACTACTACCGAATGCAGGTTTATTAAAGCGGGTGAACCTTTGAGCGAAATAAAAATATTCCGGCCGAGGAGAAAAGACGTGGAATATTATACCGAGCATCATAAAGAGAAAATTTATATAAGGTATAAGAATGCAGCCAATATCAATTCAAAAATATTCGAGGCGCCGTTAACCGGTTATGAGGATTCTGCTTCATGGAAAGAGGTGATTGCACATAGCAGCGAAGTTAAAATACAAAATATGGATGTATTTGAAAAATATCTCGCCCTGTATGTCAGGAAAGATGGTCTTGACGGATTGGAAATATTTGATATTACAACCGGCAATAAACAGGCTGTAGAGTTCCCCGAACCGGTATATGTTATTGATATAATGAATGTTCCTGAATACAATTCGGTAAAGTTCAGGTATTCATATGCATCGCTTAACAGGCCTGCTACTATTTACGACTACAATATGGCAACCGGAGAAACCGAGAAACTCAAGGAACAGGAGATCCCTTCAGGGTTTAATGCCGCTGATTATGCTGTTGAAAGGCTATGGGCAACATCCCACGATGGTACAAAGATTCCTATGGCCGTGGTATATCGAAAGAACATGCAAAAAAATGGTAAAAACCCTGCACTTATATATGGATATGGTTCTTATGGTTATAATACGGATGCATATTTTCGTTCAACAGTTTTCAGCCTGGTAGACAGGGGTTTTGTTTTTGCCCTGGCACAGGTAAGGGGAGGCAGTGAAATGGGAGAACAATGGTATGAAGATGGAAAACTTATGAAAAAAATGAATTCCTTTCTCGATTTTATAGCTTGTGCCGAATACCTGATAAAAGAAAACTATACCAATCCTGCTTATCTGGCCATTCAGGGGGGGAGTGCAGGAGGGTTACTTGTTGGAGCTGTAGCCAACATGCGTCCCGAACTTTTTAATACTGTTGTTGCCGAGGTGCCGTTTGTAGATGTGATCAATACTATGCAGGACGAGAGCCTGCCGCTTACCACGCAGGAATATGAGCAGTGGGGAAATCCCGCTGAAGAGCAGGCTTATCGGTATATCCTGTCATATTCCCCTTACGACAACGTAAAGTCGCAGTCATACCCGAACATACTGGCAACCACTGGATGGAACGATTCACAGGTACAATACCATGAACCTGCCAAATGGGTGGCAAAATTAAGGTCGCTTAAAACCAATGACAACCTTGTTTTGCTCAAAACCAACCTTGAATCGGGGCACGGGGGCGCAACAGGCCGCTTTGACTTTCTTAAGGACATCGCGTTCAATTATGCCTTCATCATTGACAGGATGGGGATTGATTATGAATGATGTTTTTTTTGTCAAATATGCGGCTTCATTAAATTATACTGCCACCCATGCAGTAAAGAAATAAATCAATTGGTTTATTTTTGCTTCACTATTTTTAATAATATAAATATTCAGTCATAAGCATGGCATTTTTCTATAATCAACAGGTTGATGAAGTAATATCGGGTTTGAAATCATCCGCATCAGCCGGTCTTACATTCCATGAGGCATCAGTAAGGCTTGGAAAGTTTGGCCCTAACCAGTTAACATCAAAGAGAAGAAAGCCATTTATAAAAATGCTTTTTGAGCAGTTTAAAAGTTTTATGATTATTATCCTGCTTATTGCAGCAGTTATTTCGGGTGTGGTTGGTGTGACCGAAGGGGAGGGCATGCTTGATACATTCGTAATCATGGGGATACTCTTGCTTAATGCTTTTATCGGGGCTATCCAGGAACGAAAAGCTGAATCATCGCTTGAAGCGCTTAAAAACCTGGCAGCACCGTATTCAAAAGTATTGCGTGACAGTGCTGTAAAAGAAGTCCGTACACGCGACCTGGTGCCGGGAGATATTGTAATACTCGAAACGGGGTTTATTGTTCCGGCCGACTTGCGGATCATTGAAGCAGTGAATTTGAAAATACAGGAATCGGCACTCACAGGAGAGTCGGTGCCGGTAATAAAAACATCTGAAACAATTGCTGAAAAAGATGTAGCCCTAGGCGACCGCAAAAACATGGCATTCTCAGGGAGCATGGTAACATATGGCCGCGGAAAAGGTGTTGTAACCGAAACCGGTATGAATACCCAGGTGGGAAAAATTGCCGACATGCTTCAGCAGACAGTTGATACCGAAACCCCAATGACCAGGAGGCTTGAGCAGTTGGGTAAAATTCTTGGCATCTCGGCGCTTATTATTTGTGCTTTAATTTTTCTGGTAGGTATTCTGTATGGCAATCCTGTTATGAGTATGTTTATGACTGCTGTAAGCCTTGCTGTGGCTGCAATACCCGAGGGCCTACCGGCAGTGTCAACGGTGGTACTTGCAATAGGGGTACAGCGGCTTGTAAAACGCAATGCCATTGTCCGTACCCTTCCTTCGGTTGAAACACTCGGGAGCGCCACCGTGATCTGTTCTGACAAAACAGGTACGTTGACCCAGAACAAAATGACGGTTGTTGAGACTTATGTCAATCATAACCGAAAACGCATTGACCCTGTAAGTTCTTTGAAAGAAGCTGATAATGAAGAGAAAAAACTATTGACCATTGCCATTTTATGCGCAGATGCCCAGGTTGCAGCCAATAGCGATGGAAGTTACAATTTTACTGGCGATCCTACCGAAACAGCTTTGCTCGGTTTAGGAATTGTTTACAGGCTAACTAAAAATGAACTTGAAAAAGAATATCCCCGTGTGGCCGAGATACCGTTCGACTCAGAACGAAAAAGAATGACGACTGTGAACCGTTTTTCTACGGGTATTTTCCAGGTAAATGTAAAAGGGGGCATTGAAGAAGTACTCGGCGTTTGCAGTAAAATTCTCCAAAAGGGTGAAGTTAAGGATATTACAGAAGAAGACAGGAAAAAAATCCGTACTGTTAACGAAGAAATGGCCGGTTCAGCCTTGCGTTTGCTGGCTATGGCATATAAAGAGCTGCCGGAGGCGCCTGTAAAGGCAGAAACAGGCAGTCTTGAAAATAACCTGGTGTTTGCCGGACTGGTTGGAATGATTGACCCGGCAAGGCCCGAAGCCTTTGAGGCTGTTAAGAAATGCAGTACGGCAGGTATCAAACCGGTGATAATAACAGGCGACCATAAGATTACAGCGGTGGCAATAGCTTCGCAACTGGGTATCCTGAATGAAGGAGACCTGGCGATAACAGGAAATGAACTGGAGCAACTCACTGATGAAGAATTGTTTGAAAATGTAAACCGCTATTCAGTATATGCAAGGGTGGCACCCGAACATAAGGTGAAAATTGTGAAAGCCTGGCAAAAGCGTAAAGAAATCGTTGCCATGACCGGAGACGGGGTGAATGATGCCCCTGCGCTCAAACAGGCAGATATAGGCGCCGCAATGGGAATTGTTGGCACAGATGTTGCAAAAGGGGCAGCCGATATTATTCTTACAGACGATAATTTTGCAACTATTGTATCTGCTGTGGAAGAAGGACGCAGGATATACGATAATATCCTTAAAGTGATTCAGTTTCTTTTATCAACCAATGTGGGGGAAATTTTCCTGCTGCTTACAGCTTCTGTTTTCAACC
Organism: Bacteroidales bacterium; assembly: GCA_016936215.1. Classification (GTDB taxonomy): domain Bacteria; phylum Bacteroidota; class Bacteroidia; order Bacteroidales; family UBA10428; genus JAFGPL01. Next base: position 4,916 of record JAFGPL010000240.1, on the reverse strand, counting down.
TCGGAGCCCCCCTTTTACCAATACATATACTCTGGGTAAACCTCGTGACCGATAGCCTGCCCGCGCTGGCCCTGAGCGTTGACCCGGCAGAAAAAGACATTATGAACCGTAAACCGCGTAATACAAAGCAGGGGCTACTCACACGCGGAATGATTTGGAGAATCGTTTACCAGGGAATCATGATCGGGTTGCTTCCCCTGGTGGCATTCTTAAAAGGATTAAACGACGAAGGTCTTGCTTTGGGGCAAACCATGGCATTTGCCACATTGGTTTTTGCCCAGATGGTACATATTCGTAACCTTCATTCCAATACCAAATCCTCGTTGGCGATTAGCCCTTTTAAAAACAAACCCTTAATTGGTGCTATTCTCGCTTCATCTGCCATGGCATTGTTTGTTCTGTTGGTTGAACCGGTGAGGACAGCATTCAGGTTCACCGAAATGGACGGTCAGCATTGGCTTATGGTGTTGGCACTGTCATTTGTGCCTATAGTGATTGTGGATTTATTCAAGTTATTCAAAATTAATGGCACAAGAAAAGAATTTTAACCGTCAATAATCATGCCTTTTAATAATTCTTTGATTATAGCGGTTTGGGTTAAATTCATTATTTTTGCTGCCAGAAGGAGAGCTGCCGGAGTGGTCGAACGGGGCAGACTCGAAATCTGTTGTACCGCTTAGCGGTACCGGGGGTTCGAATCCCTCGCTCTCCGCCTCCGCCCGCCGTAGCTTTAGCGAAGGCGGGCTTTGCTTTTTTAATAATGTTTCTTTGCTTTATATATACGTTTGCGGGCTTCGGCGGACGTAGTCCGCAATATATAGTATTACCTTAATTAAACCTGAGATAACAATGAACAATCTGAATAATCAATTTTGGTACGTTTACATTTTATTAATGAGCAACGGTAAGTATTATACTGGTTATACCCAAAACATAGTTGAAAGGTTTGAAAGGCATCAAAATGGGATGGTACCCTATACAAAACCATACAGACCGGTTGAATTGGTTTTTTAATGTTCCTTTAAGGATAAGTATCTGGCTATATCATTCGAAAAGTATTTAAAATCAGGGTCTGGAAGGGCATTCATGGCAAAGCACCTTGTTTCATTAGTGTCCAGGTAAATTAAAAAATGCCACCAACCTGTCCGCCTGAGGCGGAGGCGGACAGGTTGGTGTCTTAGTGGCAGAAATATTTTATAAAATAAACCCTGTAATAAGCGAGAAACTCGGATTTTCCCTTATTCTTTGAATTTCATGCAAGTAAAAATAATTTAACCGTTCAGCAATGAAAAAGAATATTTTTTTATTCTTTCAATAGTGAATAATTATATCCTGAGGCCTTTCCAATCGAAGCATCTTTACTTTTTTATAAATGTGCTGCTGAAAACCTTGCCATCGTTAAAGAAAAACTTAATTGTGTAATAACCCTGTCCAAGGTCGCCGGTATCAATTGAATTATTTTGCAGGTCGCTGTAAACAAGGGTTTTACCTGATATATCAATAATATGTATTGAAACGATATTTCCCGTAAAGTCGAAAAATAATATTTCATTACACGGATTAGGATATAGCACAACCCTGATCAAATCAGCAGGATCTTCCACCCCGGTTTCATCGGTAATGCTTGCATAGGCAACCGGTGCTCCAGTAAGAGACAATATGTAATTACCGGACCCGGAGCCTGTTATACCAGCATTGACAATGTTTACCATTACATTGTCTGCAACAGTACTTTGGGCAAAGGCCAGTTCAATATTATCAAGTTCTATGGTTTCGTCGGCTATAATACCGGTGAGCTCCAGGTTATTTTCATGGATGGCCGCAGTAGCAGTGCCATCATAAAGTTTGTCATAAGCAGTGAATGATCCTGAGATCAGCAGTTCCTTTTGATGAATAGAGGCAGTGCCGGTTACCATTTCATTGATCATTACTTTGTATTTGTCATTATATGGGTTGTTCAGGTCTATACTGTCAACTGCAATGTTTTTGTTGGTTCCTGTATTTTTATCTTCAAATGAAGCATAAACAGTGTCCGGTTCAATATGATGGTTGTGGTACTGACCATAAAATTTGATATTGGCCGCACTGGCCCTGGCAACTGTGTTTCCATCATATACTTTGTCAGAAAAGCTGATGTTTGCGTTATAATACACAGGCAGGATAATATCGGGATAACCGTTGTTGAAATTATTGCTGATATGCCAGCAATCTGATGAACCGTTTATTTCTTCTCCGGTAAAATCCCAGTCATATGCAGTGAAGGTGGCTTTTTGCTTCATCTGGCTGGTGGTGCGGTTATAAATGTTATCCGCGATTCCTGTTCCAACGGCTGAACTTAGGGCACTGGCCTGGGAATCCCAGAAACAGTTATTGAACGAACCTCCCGTATTATTGCCCGCGATGCCCCCTTTTACAGAATGTACCGATGATGTAACCGAAGCATAAGAGTTTTCAATCAACCCATTGACAAGGTATCCCACGATGCCCCCTGAAGTAATGGCCGAATTATGCCCGTAAATATTGCCAATGCTGTAGCAATTACTGATATTCCCTCCATTTGATCCGACCAGGCCGCCGAAATTTTCAGATGATATCATTGCATTATAATCAACCTGTATCACTGGTAAAGAATAGGACAGCAAAATAGAAGAGTTGTAATTGCATGTGCCGGACAAACCTCCAATATAGCTGAATCCAACAATGTTCCCCTCATAATAACAATACTTTATTTCACCGTTGTTATGCCCGGTAAGCCCGCCAATTTTACTTGTACCTGAAACGGAGGAGTTGCTGTAACAGTTGTTTATTATGCAGGTATCGGCATAGCCAATTAATCCCCCGACATAATCGGCGCCGGAAACTTCCCCGGTAGTATAACAAAATGAAATTTCAGACATACGGGCTTTACCGATCAGCCCACCGTTTTCATTGCCGCCTTTGATATAAGCTTTTGCCGAACAGTGAGAAATAATACTGCTGTCGCAGTATCCTGCTAGTGAACCATTCTGACTGCCTGAACCTGTGGTTTCAACCACCAGGCTGTCTATAGTTACCCCGGTTACAGATGCATGGTACAGATTGCCAAATAAACCTTTGCTACCAGGGGTTTTTATAAGTATGTTGTTGATCGAATAACCCCTGCCATCGTATGTTCCTGTAAAACTCCCTGTTTTGGCAATAGGATACCATCCTGTTAGCCATCTGGCTGTTTGGGAGGCTTCTATATCATTTACCTGGACAAAATCTGATGACCATGCTGAATCGTTTTCGGTAATCCATTGCAGGTCTTCCAGGGTCGAAACCTGGTATATACCGTTTACCCTTTCGGGGGCATTGGCATAGCCGGTCGAATTTTCCCATTGAAGGTGAGGGTAACCATCGTAAGCCAGTTTGGATGACATAACCCAGACAGTATCAAAATTCCATAATGCATTGGTGAAGGTACTATCTGCCTGCATTTCTTCGATTGTTTTACAGCTTGCGCCAAGTATTATGGTACCGGCAGCCGGCCATAGCACAAAATTCCCGTTCAATGTGTTGACACCGGTTTCGTTGCCTACAAACCAGTTATCATACCTCACCGCCATAATCGTGATGAGTATATCCCTGTATAAACCGCCCGCTAAATAACAGTTTTCAATGGCAGAAAAAGTATTCAACCCGCAAAAGCCGCCCGTGTTTATGGTATCGAAGTTGGAGTAAAGGTAGCAGTTGCCGGTTGAATAACAATTTTTGATGGTGGAGTAATAGTTAAACCCAACAAAACCACCCAGGAGAGAATCCCCGTTCTCAATGGTTGCTGAATAGCACTCTTCAATTAAACCCTGGTTGTTGTATGCGGAAAAACCCCCAATGGTATGGGAACCTGTTACTTCGCCCGAACAATAACTATTTTCAATAACAGCGCTACACTGGCTTACAAATCCCCCAACCGTATTACTGCCTGTGACAGAGCATTCGCTGTGGCAATTTTTAATAAGGGTTTCCCCGTAGATATTAGCTGCAAATCCGCCTACATAGGATGCTCCTGTTACAGTACCCGTTATAAAGCAGTTCTCAATATGCGTGGTTCCATAAGAAGCCCCGACAAAACCACCCACATAAATATTACCGGTAATATCCGCATTTGTGAGGCCCAGGTTCATTATTGCGGCGCTGTCGCAATAACCAAACAGGGCTACAGCAGATGCCGTTGAATTAATGTACAGGCCATCAATTACAAAACCATTACCGTCATAATGACCTTTAAACCTGTTTGTCGGGCTGCCAATGGGCAATAATCCCGCACCCGCGTTCCATCCTGAGGTTGGCGAAGCATCTATATCGGCTGTTTGCAGAAAGTATTTATTGTATTCCGAAACATTCTGCCTTAACCAGTGAAAGTTCTCTATACTGTTTATCTGGTATGGGTTTCCGGCACTGCCATCACCTGCTGAAGGGGGGGCCGGTGTTTGGGCTAATGAGTTTAAAACATTAGAAACGAAAAGAAAAAGCAGAAAGAAGATGAAAGATTTTTTTGGTTTTGACAATGTCAGTTTTTCTTTATTTACTTCTGCATACGCTGTGTTCTGTTTGTTTTGGTTCAAAAAATTGGCCGGGTAGTTCATACACTTAGATGTTTGGTTGATTTTTTATTCGTTTACATTTTTAAAAATTGCCATTAATACTTAATCAATGGCAACATTGCCATTGTAACGTTTTTTATATGAAAGAAGTTACATCCTGATATGAAATAATTAATTAGTGTCTGCCCATAAAGTCGTGTGGCTGTTCTTTAAAGTTCGCAGACGAGCGCAACGAAGTATGCGGACTTTAAAGACAGACACTAATTAACCCGGAAAATTCATGGAATTTTCAAACGATTAACAAATACTATCAATTTTGGCTATTTAAAAACCCCAAAATTGAGTATTTGT
>JAFGPL010000239.1 GCA_016936215.1 Bacteroidales bacterium | reverse complement strand
TGTTCGAGTCACACCACCCCGACAGAATCAGTTTGGAGTGTGGGTTATGGGAAAGTGAAGAATACACTCAAACTGTTTTTTTATACCTGCGCATAAGATCATAAGAGATTTTTCAGGCTTTAGAAATGCAGGATTTTAAACTCCGGCCTGGTCAGCCCTGTCAATTTTAACCATTGTGGAAAAAACCGTCTCCGGTTGGTTTTCAGACTTTAACTCAGCCGGTGAATATATAGTTGAAAGCTTCCGGCATACAGCTACAGTATTATTTAATACCTTGAGAAACAAAGCAGACATAAATATAATTCCCGGATAAAAATACTTTTCTTCCTGATGTCGTTAAATTTTTGCTATGAAATCATAATTTTATAGAAAATTAAAAAACCACAATAAGAAAATTAAACCTGACTAAAATATTTAATCATAATTTATCATGTATATAAATAAAAGAATCAGATTGTCGGCATTGATGATGCTGGCATCTTTTTGCGCTGTTCAAAGTCAGCAAATTTTTATTTCAAATACCCACAACCGGACATTTACCAGTTTAAACGGAAAATGGAAATATGTTCTGGACCCATATGAAACAGGACAAATAGGCTTTATGCCAGTGTATAAAAACAGCAAACCTGAAGATAAATCCGACAGGGTTGAGTATAGTTTTGATGCCGCTCAAACCCTATGGGTGCCAGGAAGCTGGAATACGCAAAAACCAGAGCTAACCTATTATGAAGGCAGTATTTGGTATCGCAGAACCTTCGACAAACCAGACATTTCGAATGCCAAACGCTACTTTGTATATGTTGGCGCTGCCAATTATAACAGTACGGTTACTTTTAACGGAAAAATGCTTGGGAAGCATGAGGGTGGGTTTACACCTTTTTGTTTCGAGGTGACTGAGTTAATCCGGGAGAAGGATAACTTTCTGATAATAGGTGTAAACAATTCACGTTCGGCAGATCAAATCCCCTCAAAGGTAACTGATTGGTATAATCATGGCGGAATAATCCGCGATGTTAAACTGATAGAGGTACCTTCAACATTTGTAAGTAATTATTTTATCTCACTCGATAAATCAACGCTATTACTCAAGACCAAACGCTTAAGCGGTAAATTGCAGCTTTCAGGATTAAAGCTTCCGGAAAAGGCCCGCGTGATAATTCCCGAACTAAACATTGATAAAGAAATATCAATATCATCAGACGGAGTGGGTAATTTCAGTATTGATGTTAAAAACCTGGTACTCTGGTCGCCTGAAAATCCTAAATTATACGAGGTTATTGTAGAAGCCGGCCGGGATAAAATGAAAGATTTGATAGGTTTCAGGACTATTGAAACCAAAGGAAAGCAGATTCTGTTAAACGGAAAACCGGTTTTCCTGAAAGGTATTTCGTTGCATGATGAAAATCCACTGCGGAAAGACAGGGCAAATTCCGAAGATGATGCCAGGCTGGTATTGGGATGGGCAAAAGAATTGGGATGTAATTTTATTCGTCTGGCGCATTATCCACACCAGGAAAATATTGTCAGAATGGCTGACAAAATGGGTATACTTCTTTGGGAAGAATTGCCCTTGTATTGGGGAATTAACTGGAAAAATCCCGAAGTGCTGAAGAAAGCAATAAATCAATTTACCGGGTTGATAAACCGCGACTATAACAGGGCGAGTTCGATCATTTGGTCCATTGCCAATGAAACAGCTCCCACCGATGCGCGCAATGCATTTTTAACCGCTGTTGCCATGCATATCAGGTCAATGGACAGTACCCGTCTGCTTTCGGCTGCCTGTAAAAAAGACCAGGCAACTGACGGTCATCCTGATAACGATTACACCATTAGCGATCCGATTATTCAACACCTTGACATTATAAGTTTTAACGAATACCTGGGCTGGTATGGTGGTTTGCCGGATGCGTGCAGAAAGAAAACATACCATTCAGGTATAGACAAACCGATTATCGTCAGCGAATTTGGGGGAGGCGCTTTACAGGGCTTCTATGCAGACAGCCTCACAAGATGGAGTGAAGATTACCAGGAATACCTTTACAAAGAAAACCTTGCTATGTTCGACAAGATTGACGGACTGGCCGGTATGACTCCCTGGATATTGGCCGACTTTATGTCGCCGTTAAGGCAATTACCTGATGTACAGGACGGCTGGAACCGTAAAGGCCTGGTTTCTGAAAAAGGTTTGAAGAAGAAAGCATTTTATGTGTTGCAGAAATATTACATGACGAAGTAAAAAGTGCTATTTACCTGAGGTTGATATATTTATATTTATTTACAAATTAACCGCAATTATTCATGCCTTTTAACAAATTGTTGATTATAGCGGTTAATAAGCATGAAGTTGAAATAATTAAAGTGAATATCGAGCTCTTCGAGAATCAGAAATACCCGGAGAATGAGTTAAGTGAAATACTATCTATTAATGCCGCATTCATTGAAATGGATGAAGCTGAAAAACGACCGGACAATATCAATAGATTATAAAAAATGTCGGTGCTATAACTGGTTAACTTTTACTGCCAGACAGATGCCAGGATTGCTTTAATCCTGAAGGGCTTAGTTTTTCTTAAGTATCTTCAAAGTACGGGTATCACCATTACCAGTAATTATTCTGATGAAATAAATTCCATCGGGAAAGGAACCCAGGTCAGGATTATACCCGTAGCAATAAGTTTAACAGCCCCTTTAAAGATATTTTCCGGTAAGTTTTTCATTGTTGTAGCATTTAACCCGAAATATTCATCCGTATTCATTCAATCAATTGCTACGATTAAGCTACACTAAATTTTTCCTACCTCAAAAATAAGTGTAG
>JAFGPL010000238.1 GCA_016936215.1 Bacteroidales bacterium | reverse complement strand
CTACACTTATTTTTGAGGTAGGAAAAATTTAGTGTAGCTTAATCGTAGCAATTGATTGAATGAATACGGATGAATATTTCGGGTTAAGTGTTTATATTGGTTTCGTGTTATCCATTGTCTGTTAGGTATTTCAACATGGCAGAATTTTGGGAATACAGTGCAGAGAGATGTGCATAAAGATTTTTATTTTGCAAAAGCAACCACATGGGCAATTAATTCATCTTATTCCTGATAGTTCTCTAAAAAACAACCAATATGAGTTGCAACCATGAAAAACTTAAAAATACTGCTTTTGTCAGGTATAATATTTTATGCTTGTGAAGAAATAAATAATTACAATACTGATCCTCGTTTTTTTAATGATGCTTTGCATGGCACTATTGTTGGTAAGGTAGCTCAGAAATTAAGCAATGCCAGTGTTATTGTAAGCCAGGTATTTCCTGTAGATTCTGCCAAAATTAGCATTGCCGACGGTTCATTTGCAATTACCGGTTTACCAATTGGCAATTACGACGTGACAATAGAGGCAGATAATTTCAGGATTTACAAACTCTGCAATGTAATGGTGCAGGGAGCGGGCAATACATATTTGGGCGAAATTGATCTTTCAACTTTACCAGACCTGGTAAATTCACATTATCCCGAAGACAGGGCAGAAATAGTCTATAATAACCGTTACTCCCGGCTGACTGTTTCTGTAATATTCACACAGCCAATGGACAGGGAAAGTGTTGAAAAGGCATTTTCAACAGTTCCCTCAACAGAAGGAATCTTTCATTGGGGACAATATTCAGAAGCTCCTTCAAGAATATATTATTCAGATAAGGCCGAAAACTGGGGTTATGAGGAAAGTGCCACTATTACAACATACAGTAAAATAACCGCATTCAGTTACCAGATTTCGCAAAAAGATTGTTTTACAGATACTACATATAAGATAAAACTTTCAACATTGGCCAGGGATACGGCCGGTAACCAGCTCAGGTTTCCGCTTGAATTCAGTTTCAGCACAGTACAATCCTCAAGTACACAAAATGGAATCATTTCATGGCCGGCTCATGGAGATATTGATGTTGAACTGATATCAAATAATGGTATTCAAATTACTTTCCCCCGCAATATGGACAATATATCAACTGAAAATGCATTAAGCGTAATACCTGCCTCTGAAAACATTTATATTTGGCCGGCAAAAAATCAGCTTACTATATATACAGGAGGGGTCTTACGGGCAGATACAGAATATGCACTTAAAGTTGACCCCACTGCTGAAGATTTGGATGGTACAAAACTCGGAAATGAGTTTTCGTTTTCTTTTAAAACAGCACCTGTAAGCGTAACTTCAACTTCACCCAGGAATGGTGAGTTGTTTGTATCACCTACAGACCAGATTTATTTGTACTTTAACACTTATATGCAGAAATCCTCAGTACAAAGTGCATTGACCATAACTCCATACATACCGGGCACACTTGACTGGAACTATAATTCAAAAACCACCCTTAAATTTTCGCCGTCCTCATCGTTTCAGTATAATACAAAATATACCGTGGTGATAGGAACACAGGCAAAGGATATTTTTGGAAGTGCAATCAAAGAGCCCTATTCATTTTCTTTTATTATCAGACCTGAATGAAAGCAATAGCATACTGCTTTGCTTAATTCCTCCTGATAGTGATACCCCTGCTTTTTTCACTCTCTTGTTTATCTTTTGAGGTGAGGGAGATTTGATATATGTAAAGCTGGCCTTTGGCAACAGATTTATCAAGGTACTGGTCTGTTTCCTTTTCAATAGTTGCTATTACCTGTGGATTTTTTCCGGGCTGAGAGCGGTATAGTTTAACAGAAGCAACATTTTCTGATGTAATCTGGCCCCAGGTTATCATGATGCCATCAGTGGTGTTCACAGCTTTGTATATTTCAGGCGGAATAATGAATTCATTCTCTATCTTATAAGATACAGGATTACTTTTTGCACTTTCGTTTCCATAAAAATCTATAGCAGATACAGCATACGAATAGTTATTGCCGGGTAGAAGGGTTGTATCGCCAAAATAGTTTTTATCACTTCGAAGTGTGTCGTTGGGTAAAAGCGTGAATTTTTCAGAATTTGTTTTTCTGTATATTTTATACCCGAGCAAGACAGGTTCAATATTACGAAGGTCGTCCCATATAACCATAAATCCTTTTTCAACAGGATTTATACGGAGGTTTACAGGAGCTGAAATGTTTGCTTTTATTCCGGGACTCGCACTGGCAGAAGGACTGTAATCGCTTAACTGATCAACATCGTTTACAGCACGTATGGCATACCGGTAGATATCATTTCCAGGTAACAATTTGAATGAATCAATATAGCTGTATAAATCAGCACCTGCCGGAATTAAGCCTGAAATCTGCATGTATTCAGCTTTTTCATATACATAGCGGTAAACATAAAAGCCTTTTGCATGAGGCTGATGATATTTCCAATATATCTTAACACCACCTTTAATGCTTTCTGCGCCTGTTTCATCAGGTGGAAGTGGTTTTTCTTTAGCTCCCCTGTACATTCCCGAAACCTTAGCCGAAGGCATACTTTGTGACATTGGTCCGCTAATTTTCAAATAGTACCAGAAGTTTTCATTTGCAACAGGAACTACATCAATAAACAGGGTGTCTTCAGGTGTAAGTTGTGCAACCTTGATATATCCGTTATCATACCGTGGGCTCCGGAAAACTTCAATACTTCTTAAATACTTTTTATCTTTGAACTTCCATGAAAGCTCTACCTGGTGACCCTTTTCACTACCCCTGGCACGAAAATATTCGGGTGTGGGAACGTAAGCATCGCCTATAGTGCCGGCGCTCACAGCTTCTGATTTTGGACCGGGGTTACCATAAATGTCCACAGGTTCAATATAATATTCATAATAGGCCGGGTTCTGAATAGTTGTGTCAACAGCAACCAGGTATACCGAGTCGTGACTTGTATTAAAACCTTTAACAGCAGGTATTTTGAGGAATTCTCCCTTACCAAAAACTCTCCTGAAGAGGTTAAAAGAGTTCAGGCTCATTTGCTCTTTAACATACCAGCGCAGAACGATCTGTGAACCTGACTCCTGTTTGTCTTTAAACACGGGTTGCAGTATATTCACTTTAACAGGATATTGCAAGATGTTGCTGTTTCTCTCCCAGACTTTGGTATCCCTGTCCTTCATTTTTACCACCCTGTACTGATAGGTATTGCCGGAACTTACTTCGGAATCGAAAAAAGCCGTTCCTAACGCCAGGTGCATAACCGGCAGGTTCGATATTATAATGCTGTCTGTTGTATTGTTTTTGGAAGCATAGTTACGTATTTTTGCGAAATCCCTGTCGTCAGGTTTGTCTAAATTATTAAACAATAAATTGTATTCTGCAATTTTTGTTTTCATATCCGATACATTCTGAAGATAGCTTGTTTTTCCAATCAATGTGAAATTTCCGTCTCGCTGTTTTTTGAAGATATGATATTCAAACTCTTTTGGAATCTCATTTCCAAGGAATATCCAGGCTCCTTTTACGGTACTCACTGCCGTGGATTGATTAACCTGTGCTGATAAACTAGTAATTATAATATTGAGTAGCAGTATGGTTAACAGAAATTGTCTGAGCATTATTTTTTGCATAGTGAATGTTTTTTAAGAATTTAATAATTACCAGTTTCCCGACATATTTGACTGACCACTGCAGTTCCCGAAGCTAAAATCAAGGCTGGTGTTTCCGTTTGAGTCAAAAAGCATGTCAAGCCTGATACCCTTGCTAATGCCACCGCCTATGCACCCCTCACAGCAGAGACCGTCCCAGCAGGGGGTTGGAAAACACTGCCTGGCCGATCCACTGATTGTGAAGCTCCCGCATCCGGTAACGGTAAATGCGCCGGTATTTGTCTGGTAAACTCCCGTGGCGCCCAGTTCAGCCCTGGCTTCAGCGCTGAGTTTTGTGCAGGTAATTGATGAGGCTTTAAACCATGCATGTGCAAATGCCATGGCTCCGATGCCATATTCGTTGCCGCTTGCATCAAATCCCATCCACACCCTGCCATCAAGTCCTGCTGTTAAGCCCAGGCTGGCGCTTAATACGCCAAGTTCAATTTCATAATTTGGGATATTTATGATGGGTACACTTTTCTGTCCTGTAAAGAAAAACCCTGAAATACCTGTTTTAAATGATGCCGGAATATTTTTGTTATATGCAAATTGCATCAGCGTCTGGGTTATTTCAGGCGGCATAATTTTGTAATCACCAATCAGCATTCCGGCAGCCATATTTCCAATACCGGGTGTTGTTAATTGGCCACCCAGCAGAAAATACCACCCCGAGCCGTCCACAACAATATTTGCAGCCCCCTTCATGTTCATGGGGCCAATCTGCTTGTCAATATCAATACTACCTGTGAACCGGGCATTTTGAATATCATAGGTAATCGCCATACCACCAAACGGTCCCGGCATATTTTTAACACCCAGGCTCTCGTTGTCGGCTGTTATACTGCCGTGTACTGTAAAGGTTTTTCTAACGTTTGATTCCATACCTTTAAATCCGGTCATATCGCCGCTAAAGGTAAATTTAGACCAGTCATTTACATTTGAAATTACTTCCATTTTGCCTTCAATATCCGATAATGATGTTTGTCCGCTTCCCAATGGCATTTTTTGTCCTTTCGGGTCAACCTCAATCCACGCTGCGGTCTGTGTCCGGTGAAGTTTAGCCTTCAGGTTTATACCCTCATTATCTTTGATGGTACCTTTGGCAGTATAACCTGATGCTTCAAGCTTTTGATCACCCTGTGCAATGCCTGAAATAAACCTTATACTCCCTGGTCCGTCAAAACTTACATTGAATGGATACAACTCAAACAATACCTGGGCAGCGGGTTTTGAAAACCTGATAACACCGCTTCCCGGCTCAATTCGGGGAATATTCAGATCAATGTTACAGGACATTTCAAAATATTTATCACCACCTGAAAATGAAAGTGGTTTTACCTTCAGGATTTTATGGAAGACAAGTTCCTGTTGCTGGTTCCCCATATTAATCTGTTGTTCACCATTACTAAGGAGTGAAAATGATTGAAATTTTAATTCAGCTCCCGGTTCCATACCCGGCAGCCCTGAGATTGACACTCCCGGAGCGCCCTGTGTTCCTATTATTCTAAGCTCCCAATGTGCTTTTTTATCTGAACCGGTGCTGGGATTATAGCCGAAAGAATTATTTTGTGTAAGAATATTGAGTGGTGTTACACCGGAAAAAGTTAGGTTACTTACCTCGAATACCTCAACCTTAAAATTATCAGGTGTGATCAGGATATTTTTTGCAGGAACATCAATCAACCCAGTTTTTATTATACCTTGAGGTATATATACTCCTTTCTTTTGTTGTTGCAAAGACCACCCCGTACTTTGAAAATCCCATTTTTCCAGCTTAAATGCCAATGGCTTGGTTCCGGTCACCGGATCTATCTGGGTAGGCCGTAAAATGAGTTCACCAAGGGCAATACTTAATTTTGATGGTACCATTCCCTGTATTTCATTTGTGGTAATGGTTGTTGCAAGGCCTATTTTATCACCCTCTATCCATGATGATGTCTTACTGGCTTTTGCGTTGAAATCGAGGAGTTTAAACTGAATGTCTGTGTTGTTTGCACCGGTCAGTCCCCACTTCTTGGCAGGGTAATCATTAACGGTTATTGTAATTACCGATGATTGGGTATTTCCCGGCTGTATGGTCAGATAAAGTGGAATATTCTGCTGAAACGATACATAGTTGTCGGAATACTGAAATGAAGTCTTCAATATACCGGCCTTTCCCTTAATCTGTCCTTTGTTATTTTCAGAACTTACTTTTAACACTGTTCCGGTTGTCGGGGTTTGCAATACTCCGAATGCATCATTCATAAGTAATTGCAGATCTGTAATGTCAGTATTAAAATCTGTTCCGGCCGGAATTCCAATGGGTATTCCGTTAGATGAATTACTAGCGCTTTTTTTGATTTTCAGATTTTCAAAAGGAATCGTCTGGCTGGTTTCAGCAGTTTTAAAATTCGGGTTTGCAGGCAGGTTGATAAGCGCACCGCTTATAAGATAGGTGCCGTCAGTCTGTTTTTGTTTGCTTTTAATATCTACCTGGAAACCATAGATGTCTTCGATTACAATTTCCTTGTCTGTTGTAAGGAAAAAGTCAAGCTGGTTTACATCTTTCAATAGAATTTGTTTTGACTGGCTCACGATATTTGGAACAGCATTTGGTTTGGATGCCCAAACAGTGATGTTTACAGGTTCTTTCGGTACTTTTATCAAGGTATAAGTTCCATTCTGATTTGTTTTGGTTTCGATGCGTTCGCCGTTGCCCAAATCTATATAAACGGTTGCCCCTTCAAGAAGGGCTCCGATTTGTGCATTTCCCAGGCTTACTTTCCCGGTTATACGGGTTGCTTTTTTAAGCAAAGCAGGCGGATAAATAACAGTTGTTTTGCTATCCTGCACATTGCTGATAGTATATGAGGCATCTTCCAGATCAACATTATCCGGCGCTTTGATATCAAAAGTAAAGGATGATCCGTTATTTTCAAATTCGAATACAACAGTGCCACGCGCATCGGTAACCATCGTAACATCTGCACCCGGAATTTTCAGAGTGACCCCGGCATTGGGCACTGGTTTTAAACTGCTAAGTGAATAAAAAGCACCAGCGGGTTTTTCAGCAACTAAAAACCGAATCCTTTTTTTCAAATGGTACACCATGTAAGGCTTCAGTTCCTGGTTATTTCCGGCATTGAAAGCTTTTGGAATATCCACCGTGTAAGTTTCGGTGGTATACCCGGGATCTTTAGGAATAATGGTTATTTTGCGGTTTTTGCCGGAAGGGGCTTTGATAGCAAATACCTGTTTTACCCCGGTTGGCAAAAATGATTGTGAATTATTTGAATAACTTAACTGGGATACCCCCCCGCTGCTTAGCTGGAAGGTGTTTACACCACTAACGGTACCGCCGACAGGTGTGTTTTCTGTACTACCGGACTGGTTATACTCAAACTGCATGGTAGTTGAAGCAAATGCAAGGTCATCTACCTGAATGTCGGCCGCAACAGCATTCCCCCTGTCATCAATAATGTAACCCGTGAGCAGACCATCGGGTTCCATCTGGAAATTCTGTATCTCCTGTTGTCCCCATATCAGTTTTCCAAGGTTACGGGCCTGTCCTTTAAATCCCTGAGGTGTGCAGAATATTGTCCGGTTTGGGCCGATGACCTGTGTAGGCCCTTCAGTGGTAAATTCTCCCAACTGCACATCAAGGTTGTCAAATTCATAATACCCGTTGGCGTCAGTCTTGGCAGTTCTTACAGGAATATTGTAATTAGAAGAAACCTGATAGTTGTTAAGCAGCATTAAAGTAACATTGCTCATTGGTTTAGCGCTTACTTCAATAGCCTCTACTTTTCCGGCAATTCTTGGTTTGTCGGGATACAGTTCCATAATTAGTTCGTAGGTTTTCACCTGAAGCTGGCTGTTCCAGGTAATATTCTCGCCATATGCATCATATACCGTCTGGGGCATATTGGAATTGTTATCTTCATACCTGAGCGAATTGAAAGGAAAATTTTTTCTGTCTTTGGAATAAATTGGATAATAAGGCTTTTCATACTGCTTAAATATGTATAATCCTTTGTTCTTATCGGGTTCACACTTTACATAATACCTGTCCTGTTTATTGTCCGGATCGTGCTGTACCAGGTTTGTCAATGTGATTGTGCCATCGCTTTGAGTATATACCGTTTGCAGTACTTTTGGGAGAGCGCCTCCTGAACCGGAGAATCCTCCTTCATTACCCGGAATATTGTTTACCTGGTATTTTCTTATAAGCAGGGTTTTCACATTATCAAGCTTTTTGCCCTGTCCCCCTTTAACATCCCAGAATGTAGAGCTGGTCCATTGTGTATGGACTTTCAGATTATAGCTTTTTACATATGATACAACAGTGCCTAAATCGAGGGCCTGCCATGGTTCAAGTTTTATATTTATGTCAGGGCTGCAGTAATATTTGTTTTCAACCCGCAGGCGAATTACTTTATAAATCTTACCGGTAATCATATCAAAAAACTCTCCACCGGCCGATTTCCAGTATGCATTATCATCAACAAGCCCAAGCTCCTGCTCTGTATTCATAAACATGAAAGAGAAGCTGCCATCAGAGGCTGTTGTTGTTGTGGCAAGCACTTTTTCATGATCGGGATAGTCGCCCATGAATACCTCATCATCACGCATACCATTCATATCTATTGGCTGTGCATCGTATTCCTGGTTATTCATCTTTCCTTTAAGCACATAAGACATAACAAGGCTGACTTTAATATTGGCCAGAGGTTTTGAGCCGGCAACGCTTATATTGTCCTGGTTGTATGTGAGTCCGTCCCCCAGCATTGAAATACCGGCCTGCTGTACATTAACGGTCTCACCTGTTGACTGTGATAAGCCCACTGCCGCTGATCCACCTTTGAATTTATAATTCAGTTTACCGTTTACGATAGAAATGGGAATTGGATCAACATTTGAAATCGTTGAAATTTTGGCTTTTCCGGGCTTTATATTTTCAGCCGGTTCAACAACAGAAAATGATGGCATTTCAAAAGGATCCCATTTAAACCAGCATACAGGACTTCGCCCGTTGTTTGTAAACTTTGCCTGTGTTTCTCTTTCTTCAGCAATAACCTGCCATGCATAAATTTTTCCCTTCTCAAGAACGGGTTGTGAAGGGCCATAAAAGAATGAAAAAGCACCCTGAAGTGTAGTTTCAAAAAATGCAGGTTCGGTGGCTGATAACATGGCTGCATTGGGATTTTGCGTGGAATCAAGCAGTTCAACAATTTTCAGGGTATATTGAGTCCAGGCAGGTGCATTGGTGGCCGGTGTCCAGCTAAAAACCACATTTTGAACGGCAGACTGGCTAAGTTTCGCGCCACATTGAGGATTAATTGTAAGAGGCGGATCACCGTACCGTATGTTAAAGAAGTTGCTGCAACCTGCTGGTTCTTCGGGTGAGATGAAATAGCCATCGGGACCTTTAACCCTCACACATATCTGGTAACTGCCTTCGGGAAGACCGTTGTCAATTATTTCCTGCAAAGACACACCTTTGGCTATTAAATTCTGAGCGTCAAAATAACCAGACAGGTCAATTCCGCTTAATTGGTTTACCTCATTGGCTGAAATTAATACCGGGGCAGGATTATAATCCGGTCCGGTAATCAAATCAATTCCATTATCTCCTTTAATATGAACAGACAAAGTAACCCTTAAGGTATAAGGTGTAGTAATGATAACCCTGGTGAGTTCGGAATAATTATAAAGTAATGTACTGTAGGGTGGTCTCACCATCGTATTTACGATAATGCTTTGTTGCCCTGTAACTAATTCTGTATTAATGCAAAGGTAAATTAACAGAAATGACAACCTGACAATTCTAAAATATTTGTATACCGGAAATAATGTTCTCATATCAGAAACTTAATGTATAGTCTAAATCGAGTTTATTTTCAAAATAAGAATTGCTTACTAATCGCTGACCTTTGTTTTTATTGTGATAAAACCTGATTGCAAATCTCTGGTTTTTAACTGGTTTGTAACCAAGCTGGAATGTAAATGTATTGATAGTACCTTCCTTTTGATTTTGCACCTCGTTTTTCATTGAAGAATAGTTGATACCCGCATTCAGTTTGTTTTTTAAAAACGACTTCCCGATACCCAATGAAGGTCCTAAAACAACCGTCTCAAGCGTATCCTGGATGAATTTTGTAGACAATAATGAAACAGAGGCATTCAGGTTCCACGGTAAATAGTTTAAAAAATAGCCGGCTGAAAAAATGTTGGTAGTAAATTCACTGAACTGAGATGTGTTTTCGTTCCGGTCATTCAGTTTCTGATAATTGAAATTCAGCATCAGGTTGTGTGCCAGTTTTTCACCAGTAAGGTTAAGAGACTGGGTAATCCCGAACTGGTTGGTTGCCTGTGCCACTTCAGTGTTGCGGAGTGTGTCAATTGAAAGCAACCCGGATTCCTGCGCCAGTCCGTAATTTGAATAAAATGCATTCAGGTTGTACTGGGGAACAGGCACAAAATTCATCTTTACAGATGATATGTTACGCCGGGTACGCAGGTTTTTATCATTTTTAAGATTGTCAACCTGGGTGCCAAAGCTGCCGCCGAGTGTAAGCTTTTTCTTAAAAAGCTTTACCGACGGTTCAATGGTTATGTTTCTCAGGTCAGTAAGAAAATAATATGCTCCCATAGATTTGAAGTCGGGTTCAATACGCTGATATTTCAGCATCAGGTTAAAAATATCGGACTGGTAACCGAAGGCAGTCTGAAACGCATTATTTGACGAGGTAGACTGATGGTTCTCTATCAGAGAAGAGAGTGTTTTCACCAGGAAACCGTCGGATGAATCAGACAATTCGGTGCGCATATCTTTTGTATAAATACTCTGTGCAACTTCAAGTTCAAAGAGAAATTTCTCAGCAATTACCTGCTTTGAAACAAATGAAATGACAAGATTTTCATCAGGTGTAAGCTGATATTTTAGCGGAACTTCACCGGTTGAGGTTGAATCATCCTTGGCCTTAAGTATCACAAGGTTTACATTGTTTTTTTCATCTCCATAACCGAGGGTAAATGCTGTTCCTGTGCGTCTATAGGCGGGAGTCTGAATACTTACAGCTTCAGGGTTATCAATGTATTTTACAGGTTTTAGGAGTCGTCCTGAAATCAACCCGACACGAAATTTACCGGGTGTTAGTTCAACTCCCGCACCCGATATTGAATGACCGGCCAATGCATAGGTTGACCAGTTTAGCGATCGGTAACCCAGGTGTACTTTAATCCATTTATAATAGGGACTTACTCCAAACTGGTTAAATGGTTGTCTGAAATCTCTTTGTTGTTCACTTAACCTGAAAGAAAATGGCAGTACAATTCCATATAAAGTCACAACCGGACTGCCCTGCAGGTACCAGACAAAAGGGTTCCGGCCCGGGTTTGGCCGGTCGGAATCATAAAATTGCAGTTTGGCATTTAAAGACCCGTTAATTATAAAGGGTTTTTGGTTCGGTAAATTTGCAAGGTCCTGTGAAAGCGATTTGGAACTATTTGTTAACAGGCAGAATACAGAAAGCGTGAAAAAAAGGTATTTTCTCATTGGGCTGGGAGTTGGCTTTAATGGGTAGTTCAAATATAGCCATTTATTTGAATATTCAAAATCAATCAGTTCCCGTTCATTTTAAATGTTTAGAAAGTATATTTGATGATTTGTTATACAGATTACTGTGATTGAAGAATCAGATATAAAATCAATCTTTGAAAATTTCTGAATACCTTGTTTTGTAATAATGCACAGATATATCGCTATAAACATGTTGTCGGGCTTTTGAATTCATTCCATACGGGAAAATGGCCACAATCGTCCATCGGCGTATTTCGCCGGCAGGCTTATCAAAACCATGATTATACGCCGTAGCATAAAACCTTATCTTTTCCTCTGAATTTCCCATGTCAACATCAGGGAACCTGTGTCTGGCCACACTGAAAAAACAGTTTAGATATTCAACCTGCCATTCAATGTTTTTCAACCTTGCAATTCTTTCTGAACGTATTTTTGCCGGTTTATGGTGTTTAAAGCTGATGATATGTGAATATATCCGCAATAAAGAGTCATTTGATATTACATAATCTTCAAGCATTTCTACAAAAGATGGTTTCATTTGAAAATACCCGATGGAGTAATCGGCATAATCTTTGCCGTGCTGAACGTATATCAGTTCCAGTCCTTTCGTTTCGAAATAATTTTTAAAAATCGAATACCGTATTAATTCAGGAAAAACTACCGAGGTTATAATTGCGTTATCGGTTTTATATTTTTGTGATTTTTCCAGAAAGAGTTCTTTATTGTCAGTCATGAATTTTACAGCCCAGTCGTAATCAAATGTAAACTCTGTACGATAATTAATTTGGTTATTAATAAATAAAGATAATATGGTAACAAGCAACATTTTCATCCTGTAAATGCATAATTTTTTATTGACCTTAATTCCGCAAGTTATTATTTATATAATTGTAAATAAACACCCTTCGACTACGCTCAGGGTGACTGTCAGGCTGAGCGTAGTCG
>JAFGPL010000237.1 GCA_016936215.1 Bacteroidales bacterium | reverse complement strand
CCCGATACCATGCAATACCAGGAAGAAGAGCTTACAGCCGACAAAGATTATCTGGACACCGAATATTATGAAGAAGACGGAAATTCATATGTAATCAACAATTATTATTATGATGACGATGATTATTTTTATTCTTCAAGGATAAGAAGGTTCCACAGACCTTTTTATTCATACAGCTATTACGATCCCTGGTACTACGATCCTTACTGGTACGATTATAATCCCATTCACTGGTCATTGGGATATTCCTGGGGCTATTATCCCTCATGGAGTTTTGGTTTCTCATACGGTTATCCGGGATATTACTCATCATGGTACAGCCCGTATAGCTATTACGGCTATTACGACAGTTACTGGTATTCACCTTACAGGTATTCTTACTGGAACGGTTACGGGCATGGTTACTATGACGGCTACTACGGACATTATTATGGTTACTACCATGCAAGCAATGATTACTGGGACAGCAACCGGACATATTACGGCCCGCGCAGGAGCATTTCAACAGGCAGGGCAACAAGTGTCAATAACGCCGGCAGGGTAAGCGCCAATAATGTTGATGCCAGAAATTTAAAATCCACCGGTGCTACTTCTGTTGAAGGAAGAAGAACGGCAGTAAGTAGCAATCGTTCGGGTACCGAAGTTAATAGTGCAAGAAGCAGGACAACTACGGCAACCACACGCCAGGGTGCATCAAACTACACAAGGACTGCCACCGGTAACAGAAATTATACATCTACCTATACAAGACCTTCTGCAGCCCAACGTCCGACCTATACCAGACCTTCAGGCACCACGCGCACTGCAACGCAGTCAAGGGCGACCAGTACTTACAACCGCGGCACCAGTTCACGGACTACATCATCCTATTCAAGGCCTTCGACAAGCCAGACTTCACGTACATATACAGGTTCTGCCACAAAGAGCACAAGTTCCAGGACTTCGAACACTGCCTCAACACCTGCATCTTCAAGGCCATCAAGCCAGGGAACCACTTACAGCAGGCCATCTGCAAGCACCAACAGCAGGCCGAGTTACTCGGGTACTACTTCGCGTCCCAGCAGTTCAAGTAGTTATTCGAGACCTAGTTCCAGTAGTTCCAGTAGCTATTCCAGACCAAGTTCCAGCAGCAGTTATTCACGTCCGAGCAGTTCAAGCTCTGGAAGAAGCTATTCTGCGCCGAGCAGTTCGGGTTCCAGCAGGAGTTACTCTGCACCAAGTAGTTCGGGTTCGAGCAGAAGTTACTCAAGTCCGAGCAGCAGCTCTGGTTCGAGCAGAAGCTACTCGGGTTCCAGCAGTTCGGGTGGTTCACGCTCCAGTTCAAGCTCAAGCTCAAGCAGCGGA
Organism: Bacteroidales bacterium; assembly: GCA_016936215.1. Classification (GTDB taxonomy): domain Bacteria; phylum Bacteroidota; class Bacteroidia; order Bacteroidales; family UBA10428; genus JAFGPL01. The sequence continues at coordinate 5,209 of JAFGPL010000237.1, read as the reverse complement.
AGAAGGTAAATACAAATTATAAAAAAACAGTTAAATTTTCTGAAATAATCAGAGATAATGGTAAACCCTTATTTAAAAATTATGGTCATGAAAAAGATAAGTTTATTAATCATCGGTATATCCCTTGTTTCTTTTACATTTGCCCAGAATTACCTGGATGCTTTAAGGTATTCACAGTTTTTTCCTACCGGAACAGCGAGAAATTTAAGTGTGGGAGGGGCATTTGGCACCTTCGGGGGAGACATGTCGGCATTTTATACCAATCCTGCCGGGTTGGGTGTTTATAGAAAATCTGAAATTACAATAACCCCGGGCTATAATTATCTAAATTCAGCTGCCGATTACTACGGCAGGTCCACAGAAGACTTTGTGCATAAAATAAGCCTCGATAATATCGGATTTGTATCTTCAATAAACAATAAATCTGAAGGTCTTGTGGGTATTAGCTTTGGAGTGGCCTACAACAAACTGAAAGATTTCAATAATAACATTATTATTTCAGGAAATAATGAATATTCGTCACTGGTTGATTATTTTATGTGGAATGCCAATGGACTTTCACCCGATTATCTTGATGGATACTGGGAGTGGCTTGCTTATGACGGGTTACTTATGGATACTGTACAGGGTACAAATTATGAGTATGATACCCCTGTATTCTTACCTGTTTCGCAAAGAAGAACGATTACTACAAAGGGCGGGATAGGTGACTGGTCGTTTGCTTTTGGAATGAATTACAACAATAAATTATACATCGGTGGCGGTTTGTCTATCATTAGGATCAATTACTCTGAAGTATCTGAACATTACGAGTACGATTATATGTTTTATAGTGATTTCGATGATTTTACATTTATGCAGGAGCTTACTGCCAAAGGTACCGGTGTTAACTTTAAGCTTGGGTTGATTGCCAGGCCTGTTGAATTCTTAAGAATTGGTGCAAGTTTGCAAACCCCGACATGGTATGATATTGAAGATGTATTTTATACAAAACTGTATTCAACATTCACAAACAATACATATACCGCATTACCCATGGATTTTGACGGAAGCATGCTTGGAGAACTGGTGACAGAGTATAAGCTGGTCACACCATTCAAATCTACCGGAAGCCTGGGTTTCCAGTTTGGGAAATTTGGTCTTTTGAGCTTTGAGGCAGAATATATCAATTATGCCTCAATGAGGCTTCGCGAAGGTTATGATGGTTATAGCTATTTCGATGAAAATTCAGAAATCAGTGATTATTTCAGAGATGTTTTGAATCTGAGGACTGGTGGTGAGATAAGACTTGACAATATCGCGATCAGAGGTGGTTTTGCATATTACCCGAGCCCATATGAGAAAGGTGAATTAAACGAAAAATCAGGAAATACAAGTATTACTGCAGGGATAGGTTTTCGTGATAAAAATTTCTTTATTGACCTGGGATCAGCATACATGATGCATAACGAGAAATATAATCTTTATCCCGATCCGGGAGGAGATAACATTTCCGATCTTAAGCTGAATAACCTCAGGTTACTTGCCACAATAGGTTTTCGATTTTAGCATACAAATACAGGGTTAGAAGATGTGATTCAAGGGGCATTTTAACGAATGCCCTTTTTTATTGATTGCATTAAAACGTCTTTGCTTTCAGGTCCCTTATTAAACAACAGGTCAACAATGCTGAGGTTGGGAATAAAACCGTACTTCTCTTTGAATACCTGGGGGTATTCAGCAGGGTGAAAAAGGTCATCGTGCTTTTCAAGTCTTTTCTTCGGGTTGACAGACTGGCGGTAATCAACCTTATCGTTCCCTGTATAAAATAACTCCGAACACTCGGGCGCGGTATCAATATCAAGGGTTTTTAAGAGAAGTTCCAGTAATTTAAGGTTATAATCAAACAGAAAAACCTCTTTCGTGGTGTAAAAAGGGTAGAACAGGTCTTCGTAAAAATCAAAATAGGGCGAGTTGCGGTAAGCCGAAACGATTGACCGCCAGTGCAGCCTTTGCCATTCCTTGTCGTAATCTATCTTTATTTCTTTAATAAGGGTTTTTCCGCCCTTGTTCTTCTTTACAGGTATCACAAGTGTTAACGGGCCGTTGGCTGCTAAGATCACGCACCTGTTACGGTACGATTGCTTCTGAAAATGTTCCCGGGCTTCAAGAAGCACTTTTCCGAACACGAGAAATTTCGTGATGTATTGTATTGGCGGCAGGTAGGATGTTGAAAGTATAGCAGAAGATGGCAGTTGTGTCATTGTAAAAATAGCCGTACGATAGTTTATAATTTATTGATCATACTGGCCATATAGCCCGCCCCGAACCCGTTGTCAATATTTACCACGGTGACCCCGCTGGCACAGCTCGTGAGCATGCCGAGCAAAGCCGAAAGACCATGAAAATTCGCCCCGTAACCAATGCTGGTAGGGACAGCAATTACCGGTTTGTCAACTAGTCCGCCCACTATGCTGGGCAGCGCGCCTTCCATACCGGCGACCACGACAATCACCCTGCAATTGCGTATTTCAGGAAGTTTACCATACAACCTGTGAATACCTGCCACGCCAACATCGAATACCCGCAGCACTTTATTCCCGAAAACCTCGGCGGTAATTGCAGCTTCTTCTGCCACAGGAATATCGGAGGTCCCTGCCGTGACAATGGCTATTGAAGTTTCCGGCACTTTAATTTTTTTGCGTTTTATGGTGATGGTGCGTGCCAGCGGATGAAACTCAGCTTCACTGCAAATAGTCTTTACTGCATTGTACATATCTTCTGTGGCGCGGGTAGCAAGTATGTTTTCACCCTTCGACAGCATATGCTGAATGATGTCTTTCACCTGGTCAACAGTTTTCCCGGCACAAAATATCACCTCGGGGTACCCGGTGCGCAGTTCGCGGTGGTTATCTATTTTGGAATGGCCGAGGTCGGTAAACGACAGGTCGCGGAGTTTTTCAAAGGCTTCGTCGGTGCTGGTTTCACCTTTTTGTATCCCGAGGATCAGCTTTTTTAGTTCTTCGTGGTTCATTGCTCTAAATTTATGTTCATACTGCCGGTACGGTAACCCTCAAGGTCGAGAGAAATATTCTGAAAACCAATTGCTTTCAATCTTTTTACAATTTCATCACGTATTTGCATGACTGCAATTTTAGAAATATTTTTCAAAGAAACTTCTATTCTTGCGGAATTGTTTTCAATCCTTACCCTTGCTTCGGGAAATCCCAGTGAATGCAGGAAAATTTCGGCTTCCTCAATTTTCCGCAAGTCCTCAGAACGGATTTTTGTATGATAGGGTATCCTGGTAAGCAGGCAGGCATAGGCAGGTTTGTTCCACGAAGCAATACCCATCTGTTTTGAAAACTTCCTGATATCTTCTTTGGTGATGCCGGTTTCGAGCAACGGACTTATAATGCCAAGTTCTTTCAGCGCCTTCATCCCAGGGCGGTAATCCTTTGCATCGTCAAGGTTGGTGCCGTCTATCAATTGAAAATGACCATGTTTTGCGGCCGTTTCGATTAATTTGTTAAAAATGGCTTTTTTGCAGAGGTAGCATCTGTTCGAGGGATTGTTTTCAATCTCTTCAGGAATGTCAGAATGAACTACAATATGCTTTACACCAAGGCCGGTACAAATGTTTTTTGCCTCCTCAACTTCCCAATCGGGGATATAGGGGGTTTTTAGCGTAAGCGCGAGAATTTTTATACCGGGTGTGTTTTTGGCTGCCGTTAAAAGAAATGTGCTGTCAAGCCCCCCCGAAAATGCCACTGCCACAGAACCAAGCGAATCAAGGTACGAGCGAAGAATAATCAGTTTAGCTTCATCATGCATTATGATTGCCCGTTTTCAGAATGAATTCACTTACTTTTTTATAAACCTCCCCTATGGGAAGTTTTTTTTCCCTGGCAATGGTAAGGCAATCTTCATACTCAGGTTTTGACTTCAGAAAACGGCCGTTGTAAAATGCATACTTAACCCTTACTTTACCATAAGGCGTGTCAATGTTTTCGGTTTTCCTGTCGAGCATGGTCTTATTCACATAATGTTTTCTAATGCCAAGGGTTGATGTTTCTTCAAAAAGTATTTTTTCAACCTGCTGTTCTGTTTCTGAAGTGCATAATACGCTGAGGGTCACGGCAGGCCTTGATTTTTTCATAATCACAGGTGTAATGAAAACATCGCTGGCGCCGGCTTTAAACAACATTTCGAAGACATAATCATAAAACTCGGGGTTCATATCATCAATGTTGCATTCAATAATAGCTGATTTTACAGTAGTTTTTGCAACCGGTTCCCCTTCGCCAAGATAGACCCTAAGTACATTTGGAATAGAAAAATCTTTATGCCCGATGCCGTAACCTGTTTTTTGAATTGTAAACCCGGTATTGTCCGTAAACTCGTCCGAAATGGTTGCAAGGATGGCTGCCCCTGTAGGAGTGGTTGTTTCGTGTTTAACGACTCCCGATTTTACAGGGATACCTTTCAGGATTTCCACAGTTGCCGGGGCTGGCACCGGGAATGTGCCGTGGGCACAGGTGACAAAACCACCGCCCAGTTCCACGCTTGAAGAAATTATTTTGTCAGGTTTCAGGTAATCAATGCAAATGGCTGCCCCCACAATGTCAACGATTGAGTCAATAGCGCCTACTTCATGAAAATGGACCTCGTTGATTGTTTTATTATGGATTTTTGCCTCTGCTTCAGCAATCTTCTGAAACATTTTAAGACTGAGGTTTTTGACATTTTCATTAAGACCGCTGTTCAGAATTATTTTACGGATGTCTTCAAGGTTCCTGTTTTCGTGGTGGTGATGTTGATGGTGGTGGTTATGATCTTTATGGCCATGCTCCCCATGCTGGTGCTCGAGATGGACAAAAACCTGTGTGCCGCTGATACCCTGCTTTAGTCCGTTTTTTATTTCTATTTTGTACCCGCTTACATTAAGCTTATCAAGTTCACCTGACAGGTACTCTTTGTCAACCCCGAGGTCAATCATTGCCGCGAGGTTCATATCGCCCGAGATACCTGAAAAACAATCGTAATAGAGAATTTTCATCAGATAGTTTATTTGCAAATATCGGCCAAAATTAAAACAAAATGATGAGAATCGCGCGGTTGATTGGTATTTGGATAGCTATAATTAACCCGGAAAATTCATGGAATTTTCAAACGATTAACAAATACTATCAATTTTGGCTATGTAAAAACCCCAAAATTGAGTATTTGT
>JAFGPL010000236.1 GCA_016936215.1 Bacteroidales bacterium | reverse complement strand
GGATTGAATCCGCATCTCTGCTGACGCATATAGGTGAGAAGGAAATCGGCCGTGCCGGCATAAACATCATCCGCGATCCTGAAATCGGGCGAGACTGCCTTTCCTGCTTCTATCCTGTAAAGCCCTTCTTTGTTAACTTCCGTGAAACTGATCCTGTAACAACTCATGAAAGGTTCCATAGGTTCTGTTTTCACAGCATCATCTTTCTCCACAATTACCTTACCTGTGGATGCATCAATTATCCTGAATGATTTCGGGTCGGTTCCACCCAATCCCATAAACACTGCAACCTTAACGTCGTCAGGCCTGTACCCCAGCTGGTTTATCCTTACCCATCCTTCATTTCTCCCGTTGCAAGAAATGAGAAGGATCATGGCAGCGAAACAAAGAAATGCTCCTTTCCCAAGTAGTTGTCTCATTATGAGTTGTTAAAAAAAATTAAAACTGACCGTTCAGGGAATAAACATGTTTAAAAACCTGTCTAAAGTTAAAAATATTGGTGTTATTCGCACAGGTTGATGTGAGTTAAAATAGATTGGTTTTTGTTCTATCTTTTATTTCATGGTTCACAAATTCGTCCGATACCTGTTAAGGGTTAAAAAGGATGATCAGGAAAATCAGGTTAGTTAGGCAGAAGGAAGATAAGGTCAGACCAGTCGAACACGGGCGGTGGTGCAAGCTGCCGCCCGTATCTTTTTATTATTCAGGCATCAGGGTTATCACGGTTATTTCCGGCGGCATCCAGATTCTGAAAGGCATGCCCAGAACCCCAAGCCCCCTGTTTATTACAAGAAACTGCCCATCTGCTTCATGCATTCCGCCCCACCTTGGATAGAAATACTTTGCAGGGCTCCATTTTATGCGTTTTGTCATAATCCCGACCTGCATGCCGTGGGTATGTCCCGACAGGGTAAGGTCAATGTCGGTCTTTCCTGCAATCTCTCTGTCCCATTGGTTTGGATCATGCGCCAGCAGTATTTTTAAATCTTCACCATAAATCCTTTGGGAAGCCTTTTCCAGGTTTCCGTGTTCTATGTCCGGAAAAGACCCTTTGGTTGTCACTCCAAGAAGGGCAACCGACGCGTTCCCGATTTTTACCATTTCAAATTCATCATTCAGGACTTTGTAACCTGAAGCGGCAATAAACCTGTTAATCAGCAATACATTATTTTCCCTTTCCGCTTCCGTGTAAGTGGGATGGTAGGTCCCGAAATCATGATTGCCCATTACTGCATATTGTCCATATCTGGCAAAGGCCTTCGACAGGATGGTGTCGAACCTGTCAAATTCCCTCCATCCGGCATTTATGAAATCACCTGTGTTGACCAGAAGGTCAGGCTCAAGCTCATTGATGCTGAGCATAATTTCTTCAAGTTTGCCGTGATGATGATAAAAGCAGGGGAGATGGAGGTCTGATATATGGACTATCCTCAGCCCTTCGAGATCGGGATGTAATCCTTTAATCGGGATGGAGTGATTTTCAATCCTGACATTGAACCTTCCAATGAGGGCACTTACTGCAAATACAAATAAGATAATGGATGAAACTGCAAAACCTGCTGTAGTAAGCTTTCGTGAAAAACCACCTGATGATCTGCGAGCCAGCCTGCCGGAATAATGGAATATTATGATAAGGATCCTCGGAATTACCACTGCCAACAGCATTCCGCGCAGGTTCATTACCGACCACACATGGGCAGGATCATCCGGCATACCCCTGAATGATACGGTCTGGAACCACAAGGTCCATATCCATATACTGAGCACTGCATGAATTGTTATGGCGAAATAGTAACTCAGCCACGATCGTTCATAAAGATATTGCCTTATTACTGCCAGCGTCAGTATCTCGGTTATTGCCAGTACTATGAATAGTGCCATCGGGTTTTCTGTCATTGTAAAAATACTTAATTAAATCTTATTGTGATAATAGCTAATTTTATACCCGTTAAAACAGGCTTATGACAGAGGTAAGATTCCAGGCAAAGGACTTTGTTCCGGATACGAAGTTCACCTACTCGGTGATAGCAGCCCGATATGAGGGCAAATGGCTGTATGTCCGCCATCACAGGCGCACAACATGGGAAATCCCGGGAGGACATATAGAAGCCGGTGAGTCGCCCGATGATGCCGCAAGGCGTGAGCTGATGGAAGAGACTGGAGCTCTTGAATTCGGTCTTGATTGTATTGCTCCATATTCGGTACTGAAGGATGGCTTGACCGGCTACGGGAAGCTTTATGTGGCCGATATCTTCCGGCTGGGTCCCGTGCCGGATGTTTCCGAAATAGATGAAGTCCGGATGCTTGATAATCTTCCCGAGAACCTGACACATCCTGATATTCAGCCGCATCTTTACAAGAAGGTTCTGGAGTATCTTGATAATGAAGGCTGATCGGGTATAACCGAAACTGATCTTCTTCCGGTTGTGCGGTTTATAAGCTGAGAGATAACCGAAAAATATCTGAAAGCAGTTGACATGGCTCCGGCCGGTTTTACCGGATTGAACCCCATTTATTCATATATATCTACAATAAAGCATATATATTGTTGAAGGTCAATATTTAACATTTTTCAAATGTTTTCATATAATTTCTTGAATCTGACTTTCAGTTTAGTTAACTTCGGTGTGCTTTTCTATTTGTGAAAGTCAGACAAAGCATAAGATGGGATTGATTGGTGCTGTTGGGGTTTGCGGTTTTTGTGAGGAAACACATCGGACAGCAATTACAACGTAAAAATTATCATAACTTTAGGCTGAATACTGCAGAGTCACAGAATAGAGAAATTATGAGTAATACAAAAATATCCATCCGTTTTTTTGATGACCGAGAAGTGCGAGCCGTTTGGGACGAGCAAAATGCCAAGTGGTGGTTTAGTGTTCTGGATATTGTGGCTTTGCTCACCGGTCAGGACGACTATACCAAAACTCGTAATTATTGGAAATATCTTAAGACCAAATTGAAAAAAGAAAATAGCGAGCTGGTTAGTTCCACTACCCAACTGAAACTTTTGGCAAGTGATGGTAAAAGGTATTTAACCGATATGCTGGATTACACGGGAATTATTGCCTTAGGCAAAGAATTCCCGGGCAAAAAGGCAAATCGGTTTATTGAATGGTTTACATACAGTGATGAAAGCAAAGACGGAAAGAGCAAAACAAAAGCTTATGCATTGTTTGAAAGTTCTTTGATCAAAAACATAGAAGTTGGTACAACAAAGGGTTTGCAACAAATACATGCTTATTTGTTTGGCGGATTGTATGATTTTGCCGGACAAATCAGGCAAAAAAATATTTCAAAAGGTGGCTTTCAATTTGCAGTATCTCGTTTTTTGGGTGACACATTAAAACAAATAGAAGCAATGCCCGAAACCACATTTGACGATATCGTAAATAAATATGTTGAAATGAACATTGCACATCCTTTTATGGAAGGCAATGGAAGAACTACCAGAATATGGTTGGATTTGATACTGAAAAAACGGCTCAAAAAATGCGTGGATTGGAGTAAGATAAGTAAGCGTGATTACATGAACGCAATGATGCTAAGTCCAACCAAAAACAGTGCTTTAAAAACACTATTAAAAAAAGCGCTCACCACCAAAATAAACGACCGCGAAATGTTTATGAGAGGGATTGACTACTCATATTACTACGAAGGGAATGACTAATTAAAAACGGCAAAAACGGGGCAGTACATAACGAAAAAATGAAAAGCGAACAGCCAAAATGAAAACAAGATGTATTTGCCTTGGTTCATGGATTAATGTTTTTAAAGAGCAAAAATCCAACTTTTCAATTCAAATCGTTAAGCTACTATATTGGAAATTCTGCAAAATTCTGGCTCGGGCTGCAAAATGACTATGACCTCGAAGAAGAAAAGAAAACGGCCCGGACTTCAATAGAATTAAAAGAATGAAAGAGCCTGCTGCGTGGACAAGAAAATATCCTCCCCGGTTGTCGCTCTGTGACGCGACAATATGCAAATAGCATCATAATCCTGCATTACAACACGAGTGCAAAAACACCCTGATACCTTGGTCAAAGCAGGTATAAAATTGCGTCCAAATAGTTATCGGAACTTGGGCAACACCACCTGTCATTTAATGTTAGGATAAATTCCATATAGCGAAACAAATAGTTGTAAGGTTAATTTTATAGATATATATTTACTGGAAACAACAAATATGAGAAAGGTATTTCTACTAATACCCACACTTTTTATTTTACTATGCGTCTGGAATTGCGGCAACAAAAATGAACAAAGAGCGAGAACCTCTTTTCACGCTGACCTTGATAACTGCAAATTATCAACAGATCTCAAGCTAAGCGATTTAATCGAGGATTACAGGCTTGTCCCGCTTGAAACAACAAATGAATCATTACTTGGAGAGTTTAGGAACATTATTAATCTTTCAGGTGAATATATTCTTATCGCCGACAGAAATAATGTTTATAAATTTTCCGGAGATGGAAGATTCATTAATACAATACTAAAAAACGGAAGAGGCCCAGGTGAAACATCAGGTTCATGCAGGTATTTTTTTAACAGGAGCAGTAATATTCTATTCTTCATAGATGACTTTGTTGAAAATGAAAACATAAGATGTTACGATGTTAAGGCTGAAAAATT
>JAFGPL010000235.1 GCA_016936215.1 Bacteroidales bacterium | reverse complement strand
TATATAATTGTAAATAAACACCCTTCGACTACGCTCAGGGTGACTGTCAGGCTGAGCGTAGTCGAAGCCTGATAGGAAAAACCAAAATAACTTGCGGATTTAAGGTAAAATTATAAACAAAATACCTGAATACTTTATTTACTCCTATAAGAATTGTATGTTGAGGTTGAACTTTTAATATTGGTATTGGCAGGATTTTTGAAATGTAACATTATTATCTAAAATGAAGTAATAAATAAAACGATTGTCAAACATCTTTAATATATTTGATATAAATGATAAAATTTTGAACGGATGAAAAAAGTATTATTCTCAATATTGGCTGCTGTTACAATAATTTTGCTATGCAGCATGGCCTGGGTAAGATTGAATATTTTACAGCCGGCCTTAATTACATTACCAGAACATATAAGGAGTATTGCAGTAATTGACAGAACTTTAAAGGACCCCACCTCTCAGACAAAAACCGAACAGATATTGACCGGTGAAATGTTCAAACAAGATGAACAGGCGCTTAAAAGGGCTATTGACGGTACACTGGAGGTATGTGCAGAATTCAATATGTTTCAGATTATCAGATCAGCAGAGCGCATGAAGGGTGGTGGTACTAAAACCACTTTTCCGGCACCTCTCCCCTGGAACCAAGTATCTGATTTATGTACCAAACACCAGGCAGATGCAATCCTGAGTATCGAGATTTTCGATTCAGACTTTATTATAGCCAATCCCGTAAACCTTGCTTTACAAGTGCTCGAGGGCAATGCGCTAAAAGGTGGCGGGTTTCGTGTAACAGCAGTGGCCGTTATTAATTATGGGGTAAGGTTGTATGATCCTGTGAACAAAAGAATTCTTGATGAGTACCAGGTGGCACACCGACTTAATTTTGAAGGTTCGGGAAGCTCTGCACAGGATGCCATGAATCATTTACTTAATAAAATGGAAGCAATTAACCAGACAAGTTATGGTGCAGGAAAGGTATATGGTGAAAGAATATCGCCAAGTTATTACAGGGTGACACGTGAGTTTTATAACAAACCCAAAAGGGATAATAACCTCAGGGCTGGAGTGAGAAAATCGGAAGTAGCAGACTGGAACGGCGCTATCGAATCGTGGACAAAAGCGCTGAACGGTAAACGGAAAGCGGCACGTCGGGCGGCTTTCAACATTGCCGTAGCATACGAAGTACTGGGCGATCTTGAAAAAGCTAAGGAATGGGCTGCCAAATCATATACCGAATACGGTGAAAAAAGGGGGAACGATTATTACAAAATCATTGCCTACAGAATTCGGGAAGAAGCTGTGATAAAAAGACAGGTGCCGCAGGAATAAATTCTGATTTTCTGCGTTTCTTGTGTGTCGGTCAAATAGTGTTTATGTAACATGTATCTGAAATTCAGGCTGCAATTAAAAATTATTTATTCAGCCGTTTAAGGTCATGTGTCAGTAAGTGATATGATTAAAGTATTTTTAAGGATACGGATTTTTCAACTTTTCAGATTTCTGAATGAGATAGGGATTTTACGGCTGATTGTGCTGTTAGCAATAAGTATCTATGTCTCGATGCTATGTATCAATGGTGTCGGGCAATCGGGACAGGTATCCATCATTCCTTTCTTATTCGGCGCAGTTCTTTTTATAATCCACACCATCAGAAAAGACAGTCGGTTTCTGCATACAGTATTCATTAATCCTTACCCGGTTTATCTGTTTGAATACCTGGTATTATCTGTCCCCGTATTTATCATTAGCCTCGTCTACAAGCAGTGGACAGGTATTTCAGGGCTTATGGCAATTTGCTTACTGATACCGCTATTCAGGATTAAGACTGACATTAATATACTGTCAAAGTGGTTGAAATTCATTATTTATCCTTTTATTTCCCAAAACAGTATTAAGCTGAAGTTCAAAGTACCATTTGTAAAACCGGTAGATTTTGAATGGATAAGCGGAATCAGAAAAAATCTGGTTATTCTGCTGCCGCTTTACCTGTTTTTCACTGCTTTTGCTTTTAAGGCATATTTTGCCCCGGTAGGATTAATTCTTATTTCATTTGTAATTTCGGGATTTTATTTGTACGGCGAATCCAGGGAGCTAATAGAAATTTATGCCCCGGGACCCGGGAGTTTTCTTACCCGGAAAATATATTCAAGCCTGAGATATTTGTTTATCTTATATGCTCCAATTATCTTGGTATCATTGATTTTTCAGCCGGGTACCTGGTATTTTCTGGCGTTTGGCTTGTTTATATCTGTTTCTGTACAAATATTTTCTGTTATTTTTAAGTATGCACTGTTTCAGGAACATGCCAGTCTAAACCGTAACAGCATCCTGGTTGCGCTGAATACTATTTTCTTACTGGTACCCTTTTTCTGGCCGGCCCCGGTTTTTATGGGCATAAAGTATTACAATAAAGCAAAAAACAACCTCGAAAATTATTTTGATGATATCAATTAGAAATATAAAAGTTGATTACGGAAACCAGAATGTATTGAATAATCTTGATCTGGAGATTAAACCAAACACCATTCACGGGCTTGTGGGATTAAACGGTTCGGGTAAAACCACCCTGTTAAATACAATATTTGGTATCAAGAAAATGACACAGGGTGACATTTTATATAATGGCCATGCAATGAAGCGACAAGATATTGCCTACCTTGAAACTATCAATTATTTCTACCCCAGAATAACAGGAAGAGAGTACCTGGCTATTTTCTCAATCAAAAACAAAAATTTCGAAATTGATAAGTGGAACAATTTGTTTGAATTGCCGCTTGATAAGCTGGTAGATGACTATTCAACCGGGATGAAGAAGAAACTGGCTTTTATAGGAATTGTTACCCTTAACAGAGAAATTCTGATTCTTGATGAACCTTTCAATGGCATTGACATGGAAACTGTTCAGAAAATAAAGCTCCTGCTGAAACAATTAAAATCAGACATGACCATATTGGTTACCTCCCATATTCTTGAATCACTTACGGGTATCTGCGATCAGATCAGTTACCTGAACAACGGTAAGATTCAATTTACCAAAGACAGCAGCGACTTTGGTTCTATAGAAAATGAAATTTTTGCAGTTCACCAGGATAAAATAGATTCTCAGATCAGGGACTTAATTGGAAAAATGTAAATTCAGTCTGTTGCAATTTATAGAATTATTCATTCTTCATATCCTGTTGTTTATCCCTCTATAAGCATCTTTTAACACATATTTTTTTTTCTTCTAATCCTGTAATTTATTTTCAGGTCATGCAAGTTTGCAGCATAGAGATAAAGAAAAGGACCAAAGTATGCAAATTGCTTCAAATCACAATTCATAAATCTTATTTTGAAATCAAACCAAATTAAAATTAATACTATGTTAAAAAAATCAACTTTAGCTCTGACATTCCTGCTGGCATGGGGGATTACTCTGATGATCTCTGCCCAGCATCAGGTGGTGGCGAGCTCCGGAGGGGAAGGAATTGCCGCCGGTGCAAATCTGCAGTGGACGCTCGGGGAAAGCGTTATCCAGTCTTCAGGTGTTGTTGCCGGGGCACAAATAACACAAGGGTTTCAGCAGCCTGCTTACGAGGTGCAGACCCTGGTTGAAGCCCCCGAACTCTCTTTTACACTTGATGTATACCCGCTTCCTGCTTCCGATTTTCTTACCATCAAGGTAGGCACCGGAGGTTTCTCTGATTTGAAAGCTGTACTCTATGACCTGAATGGCAGGATTGTAGATCAGAAAAGCCTTGGCAAAGAAGTCAACCAGATTGACATGCAGTCATATTCATCCGGACATTACATACTGAATATCACCGGTTTCAATGGAAATGTTTTAAAATCTTTCAAAATTGTCAAACTTTAAAATCTCAATCTATGAAAAATATTATCTTAACAGTATTATCAGCATTTGTTTCAGTAATTATTTTTGCGCAAGCTCCTGAAATGCTGAACTACCAGGCTGTGGTGAGAAACAGCGGCGGTGAACTGATTAAAAATGCCACGGTGAATTTCAGAATAAGTATCCTGCAGGCTACAGAAACCGGAACTGCCGTTTACACCGAGACACATAATGCCAGCACCAACTCGCAGGGTTTGGTAAACCTGAAAATTGGCGGTGGCAGTTCAACAGATAATTTTGCCGGGATAAACTGGGCAGCAAACAAATATTTTTTAAAGGTAGAATTAGATGCATTAGGAGGTACTTCCTATTCGCATTACTCAACTTCTCAGATGTTATCGGTACCTTATTCATTATTTTCTGAAGATGCAGATAAGCTTGACGGGCAAAGCGGCGCTTATTACCGGAGTGCTGCAAATATTAATGCCGGTACCCTTGATAACGCCCGGTTTAATGCGTATGATGACCTCAGTGAATCGGGACGACTTGATAATAGCAGCATGAGTGATATTCTGCTGCGATCGCAGGCTGATACTTTATATGGCAGAAAATATGCATTCCTGGCACAACTCTCCGCTGATTTAGCTCTTGAAAGCGGAGCTTCAACAAAAATGACATTTACACAAATGTTTGATGTCGGTGGTGTTTATTCTTCAGGTGAATTCACTGCACCCCGTACCGGAACATACCATGTTTCAGCTGCAATTCAGTTTTGTCCGGGAGATGATGCAACAAGATATAATATTTATCTGTATAAAAATAGTGGTTTATATATTTCAAACTATGCATCAAATTCAATGGACGGAGCTGCAGTAAACAGGAGTATTTCAATAACGGTAAGACTTGAGGCAGGCGATGTACTTGATGTCAGAGCATTTCAAAATAGCGGTTCAGATGTTTCAATCAGAAAAAAAGATTCATATTTCTCGGTTTGCCTGATTTATTAATAACAGCATTATGGTGTGGTATGCTGTATAATGTGCTGAATTTTTTTATTCTTCATCATGATTAATTGAAAAGAAGATTATTTTTTGCATTTGAGTAAATGATATAGTTTTTTAGGTATGGTAATTATCAATTGAATACTAATAAATTATGGGTAATCCATAATCTTGATTACCCATAATTCTTTCAGAAAAACCTGCTAAAGGTTTCTGATTATAAATAAATTCTATAAGCCTTTAATGGCAAGGTTCTTTTATAATCCACTCAATTTTTTTGGTATTTAATAAAAGTAATTATGTGAATGCATCAATGCCTGCCATACACCATTACAGTAGCCTTTCTCCCTGCCATATTTTTTGTGTCGTACCAGAACTCGATTTTTTCAATAAGTCTTTTGTTTCCGGGCAGGTCTATCAAGCGTGAAGCGCTTCTTCCGGCAAAATTATGACGAAGCTCTACCTCTTTGGTGCCACCGTTTTCAAAATGAATGACACATTTGTGCATGTTAAGCTGGCCTTGTCTTACAACAATTCTTACCGCATTAAAAGCTCCTTCGCGCCATGTTACGGGAATAACATCCCTGTCGAGCTTAAAATCCACTTTTCTCATCCCCAAAAGTTCCCACCGGGGTTTTTGGGCATTCACCGATGACATGCTTATTGTTGCAATAATAAATAATGTAAATAATACTTTTAGATTTACTGATTTCATGATTTACTGTTTTTTTATGTTTTGAAGGTTTGATTATAAAGTTACAAAAAGGTTTAATTGCTTCCGTTAAATAAAAAAACGGCTTCCGGTAAAATTTCACCGGAAGCCATACAACCCATGAACTATTCACAAATCACCTAATCTTTTCTGATAATCACCCTTTCACCAGCCTCCCAGTCTTTATACTCGTTGGTGTAGTATAAATAAGCCGTACTGGCCGGGGCCCGGAAGGTACCGGGTATATCAGCTTTCAGGTCAAGGTTAACGGTTTTTGTTTCTTCTGGCTTCAACTGCCTGAAATAGAATACCACATAATTCTTTCTTATTTCATAAAAATCAACAACACCTTTCTCCTGTAACTCTTTAAGCTGCCAGGGTTGCGGACTTAAACCCGAAGGAATGCCCACCAGGGTTACATTCATGGGCAAACCTTCATTTGTCTTGTTCTTTACAGTTGTGGTAATTCTTACCAGTTCGCCCATTAATACTGTACTATTATTTGTTTTGGTTGTTATGTCAACCTTACAATCAGTGTCACTAGAAGGAGTGCGCGATGTCCAAGAAAAATCGAGCGAGTAGGGCAGGGGGTTCTCTGTATTGAAATATGAAACAGTAAAGGACTGCCTTCCCGGTTTCTGAAATCTTTCAAGGTTGTCGGCAACAATCGCTTCTTTGTCCCCGGATGAGTATGCCAACTCGTTGATTTTTGAACCATTATAGCTGATTTCGATCATACCGCCCCCGGAAGATGCCCTGTTAAATTTTGCGTATTCTGTCAGCGCCCTTAATGCCAGTATGGTAGCCTGCGTTGATCCGAATCCGCCGCCATTTCTGCCGGATACAATATATTCCAGCGACTGGTTAAAAACGCCGATATTTCGTGGCCCTGCTTTCAGTTCAGCCATTGTATAAAGTGCAGCAGTTTCAATACTTAAAGATTTTCCTCCCGAACAGGTAATTGAGGGATCTATCCGCAATTTATCCCAACTGCTGTTCTTTATTTTCTCTGCCATAATACCTAACAGCATATCACCATCGGCATCCCGGTTAAGGTTAAAGGCAGCATTTGCAATCAGCGCCAAACGATAGGGGTCTTTCGATTCTTTGGCTTCATTGAACGCAGAAAGGTATTCGGGCAAATTATCTTTATAACCCGATTCAGACAGTGCATATACAATATATGCATTGGTGACCTCTTTACTGGCCCTTCCAAACTGGTCGAGGGCACGCTGACTTTTTACAAAACCGCCTTTGCCGTCACGCTGGTTAAGCACCCACTTCAATGTGCGGTTTATCATTTCTTCATCCACTCCATGGTAAACTGCCTTCATATCAGTGAATTCGAGCAGGCCGTATGCGGTAAGGCCATCATGTGCAGGGCTTTGGCCAAACCACTCGTACCCGTTTTGCGATGTTTCAAAAGAGATAAGCTTACTGTAGCCTTTCTTAATCAAACCGAGGGCTTTGTTGCGCAGCGCATTATCGTTCAGTCCTGTTTCATTTAAATATCTAAGTACCATTATATTGGGATATGTACTTGATGATGTCTGCTCGAAGCAACCATAGGGTTCCCTGAGGATGGATTCGATACCCGACATTAAATCCGACAGGATACTTGGAAATGCCGTAAACCTTCCTGAAAGCGAACCAGGAACAATATCTCCGGTCATGAATTCTATGTTCCTTGATTTTTCGTTTCCTGAGAAACTTACTTTTGCGGGAAAACCTACGGGGAACACTTCAATCTCTTTTTCAAAGGAATCTGAATAATTGTTGCTTGAAAAAAGCACAGATATTTTGAAAATACCAGGAATGTTCTTTACGATATAACCGGGATAAAGTGTTGTAGCTGTGCCTGCATCAATGGAAATGTTCACAGGAATTGTGTCGAAAGGCTCAAGACATGCAGGTGCATCTATGATTAAACTGCCGGTTACCTTATGATCAGTATTGTTTTTAATGATTAACGGAAAATATACCGTATCGGTAAAAACCATGTAGGGCGGGATTTTAATATCCATACTGAACGGCAATTGGGTATAATACCTGTACTCTTCCCTCCCGGCCAAACCTTCTGTTCCGATTCCTTCGGCAGTTACATTAAAGGTGGTAACCTCATCTGAATTATAGAAATTCAAAGTTGCTTCACCTTTCTCATTGGTAATAACATCCGGGTTCCAGTAAATCGTATTTCTAAAGTCGGTTCTTACCCCGGGTATTTCGGTTGAAGCATATTTTGGGGAATAGAATTCCCTTACCTGTGAAAATTGCCTCGGGGCAAGATATGTACATGAATATTTGTTCTGCAGCTCTTTAGTTAATTTTCTGTGATTGCTTCTGCCAATATTTTTTGTAGTTATGATTATCACCCCGTTGGCTGCCCTTGATCCGTAAATTGAAGTGAGTGAAGCATCTTTGACAACCTCAATACTGGTAATGTTTTCGGGATTGATGATAGAACCAGTGTTTTCACCAATATCAGGTGAAACAGGTATTCCATCCACAATGTAAAGTGGCTGGCCTGAATTTTCAAGTGTGGCAATGCCCCTGATTCTTACATTTGCAGGAGCATTTGGCACGCCATCGTTGTTCGTAATTGCCAGGCCGGCAACCCTTCCCTGCAATGCCTGTTCGAGCGTGCGGTTTGGAGGTAACATGCTTCTAATTTCATCGGGTTTTACAACTGTTATAGCGCCGGTTATATCTGCTTTTCTCACGATACCATAACCAACCACAACCACCTCCTCAAGTGCCTGGATGTCTTCGGTTAATGATATTTTTTTTGTCGCAGAACCTTTTACCGGTATTACTTCATTAACCGGTTTCTTTTCGATAACTTTTGGACATATTATTTCGGGAATAATGATATGTTCTGCTGCCGGATTTGTCAACTGGTTTTTTCCTTTTGAAATCAGCGACTCCTGATCAATGCTTAGTAAAACTGCTTTTTCCCTGTGCCATGGGGCATCAGCAAATATAAACCTCGGCACTGAAGGATCTGAACCCATGAACATAAACCGTCCTGATTTTCCGGTTTTCAGTTTTTCAATTCTCCTCTGGTTGTTTAGTTCAAGCATGTAAATGGTAGCCTTAACGCCATTACCATTAAGGGTATTAACCCTTCCCGAAACCAATCCTTCCTGTTCGGGAAGGAACTGGGGTACCGGCTCGCGGGTTAAAACTTCTTCCCAGGTGAACCGCCGGTATCCCTGTGTCATTAGCAGGTAATCGAGTGCCTTTGGCGCTTTTGGTTCATCTTTTTTAAAATAGAATGAAGGCTCTTCAATTTTACCTTTCAGGTCCGAAGACATGAGCAACCATGACAAGATATGGTCTTGCTTGTCGGCCATCATGCTGATAATCTTTTCGTTGACAACTGATACCGATAGATTGCCACTTACGGGCTTATTCTTATAATCTGTGGTCCTGATATTTAGCTTCACCATCTCCCTTGGGGCGTATTTCTTTTTATCTGTAGATATGGAGATTTTCAGGTTCTTTTCAGGATTTATAAATACAAGCCTTTCGGCGCATGCAACGCCATGGTGGTCGAATATCGTAATTTGTGCAATGCCTGCAGGACATTCATTTATTGGTAGTTCAACCTCCCTGAATCCCTTTTTCCCCGAATGGGTAACTGTGTGGCAGATTTTCCCCCTAACCTGCAAAACAATGCTGTATTGAGGAAATTCCGGGGCGCATACGCTTATTCTTATGATATTTTGGGTGACTGTGTCAAGCCTCATTACAGCGCCCGATACCAATGCTTTGGGAAGTTCGTATTTTTTACTGATCCCTTTGGGGTTTGTAATCAGCGCCCGGTATTGTTTGTCTGATGCAGGGATAAGGATAAATGCCCCCATCCCGTGATGAAAACTTTTAAAGCTACACACACGGTTATCGTCTGAATCAACAATCACACCTTCGATATCGGCAGGTTTTCCGAATTCATTCAAAGCTTTGAAAGCCACACGGCATTCGGTATTATGCACCATTTCACCACCTTCGGGGAAAAACTGAAGATCAATATTGTTAAGTACTATAGGAATTGACCGGGATATTGATTCACTGTTGCCTTCATAATTAATTACCACGTTTAACAATCCATCATTGGTAGTTAATGTATCCGGCAGGTTGAATGAAATTGTTAGTTTGCCTTCTGCACTCGTTTTGTGCGTTCCGTTAAGGAATTCTGTTCCCTTTAAAAAAGCCGAGTACCTGACTGTATAATTTGTTAGTGGTTCGTTTTCAAGAGTTTTTATTGAAGTCTTTGCCTCTACGAGATTGCCAGCGCCATAAGCTTTCTTCGCAAATTCAAGGTCCATCAGCAACCGTGGGGCAACCAATTTCTGCACAGTAATTTCCTTAGTGAAAAAATCATCTTCACCTGAATTTTTAAGCCAGGTAGTATATACCTTGATTTTATAGATGCCCCCGGGATCACCCTGGCTCAGGCTGAAATCGCCTTTGGCGCCTCCTTTAATTACCGGAAGTGTTTTGCTCTCTTTAACGCCGCCCTTTGGATCTATAAGTTCAGCATATACAACATTGCTTATTTGAGAAGGGCTGTGGTCTGCCCCGTTACACAGGTAAATTTTAAACCAAATGTCATCGCCCGGTGTGTAAAGCGGTTTATCAACATGTACATAAATCTTTTCCTGTGGAAGTTTTTCATTGAAGCTGGTCAGTTTCTCCTTCAGAAGGTTCAGGAAACCGGTTAGATCAACCATTCTGTATTTATATGTTGCTAAAGCCAGTAGTGAAAAGGCTGCTATAACGATGGTGTATTTTATTGTTTTCATGATTTTATAATTTAAAATTTCAAATGATTAAACAGTGAAATATTTTCAGAAATCCATTTCGAAGACAAATCCGTAGCTTCTGGTGCCTGGCAGGTTGAAATAATCAAAGCCGTTGCCTTCGGGCCTGCCTGAAAAAGTATTCCAGGGAAGAAGATTGTTTTTACTCAGGACAAACAGATTTCTTCCGAAAAGTGCAATACTTGCATTTAGGTTGAAATTAAAGGCCCTTCGCATATTAAAACAGTATGCTGCTTTCAATTCTTTAAGCCTTATATAAGATCCGTCGTTAATGGCTTCTTCGTCTGCCCCGTTCTCCCCGTATCTTACCCACCTGTTTTGTGAAAGGCCGTCGGCGGGATTTGCAAAATCTACAGGTACTGTATTCAGTAATCCATCCTGTGTTACCCCTTCAAAAAGAAAATGATAGGTATTTCTCAGCTTCGCGGTGGTTTCTGAAACCCCGAAATAGTTCATCGTGTTAAGGGTACCGTTCCATATGTCGCCGCCTTTGCGCAGATCAACCAGACACTGCAAAGAAAATCCTCCCCAATCCAGTCTTCCCTCAACTCCTAAAGTCCAGTCGGGATTAGGATTCCCGATTATCCCGGATTCTGTGTCTGTCATGGGATAGCCATCAGGTCCGATTACCATTCTACCCTTGTCGTCCCTGAGGTACGTGCTCCCGATGAGTACCCCGTAAGGCTGATCTTTAACCAGGTATGATCCAACTGTTTGAAAGCCGGCGACTTTTATTTTATCATAAGGTTCATAAACATTTTTTACTACAGGATAGCTATGTGCAAGTGACAGGTTGAGTTGCGCCTTTTCTATTTTTAGAAACCTGATGCTGCCAAGAACAGAAGCTGTAAGTTCAAATCCCCGGTCATTTATATCAGCCCCGTTTATGAGGCTGATTGAATTCTGTGAAATAACCGGTAATAAATGGTTCTTTACTGACGAATTGAAGACGTTGAAATCTGTCTGCAGAAGGTTGCGGAAGAAGCCTGCCCTTATTCCTGCCGTGAATTTATCATGTTGTTCAGGGTGGAGCATACTGTTAAAAAAGATTTCGTTGCTTTCATAAAAGCTGTTTGAATTTTCAGGTTGAAGCAGCAATGAACTATATTTTCCAAACCTGTAGTTGATTGGTGCTTCGATAAGTACATGATTATAATTGGTATAGATACCGAGATTAGAAAAGAAACGGAAATTCCAGAATGGCAATTTGTCAACATTCAAATTCAAACCGATACCCGGGCACAAAAAAGGTTTGTTGTCCCTTTTCGTTGATGACCAGTTGATTGTATTTGATATTATAAGATTAAGGAACTCTTTTACCCTTAAAACAGATGAGGTTTGAACCATAAGGGTCTGCCTTTGGTTAATGGAGTCAAAAAGACTTATGGGATTAGCAGAAGGATCAGTATCCATTTTCGGGAATCCCTCCATATCTTTACGGTAAAGGCTGCGTTCATAATAATCAGCCTGAAGGGAGACAAAAAAGTCTAACCGGATATTTCTGAAATAATGTAAATAATAATCGTAACCCAATTCGTTATGTAGCATTATAAAGGTTTCATTCCTGTTCGTGACCAGCCCGTTTTCAAAAGCCACATTGCTGGCCCCGATACCCGATATATTATCAATCTGCTGGTTGTCATAACTGATATTGTAATTTAACCTCGAGGAGCTAAACCTCATTTCACCATTGAGGCCTGCGATTAACCTGCTGTTTTTTTCTTCATCGGGTATATTGTTGATCAGCCAGTAAGGATTGTAATATGTTTGCGGGCTGAAGGAACGGATGCTGCCATCGGGCAGGGTGGAGGAATGGCCATTGTCAAATGTAGGTGGTGTAAGGTATGCCGATTTCATTAGCCGCAACAGGTTTGAACCTGAA
This sequence comes from Bacteroidales bacterium, assembly GCA_016936215.1. GTDB lineage: Bacteria > Bacteroidota > Bacteroidia > Bacteroidales > UBA10428 > JAFGPL01. The sequence continues at coordinate 46,277 of JAFGPL010000235.1, read as the reverse complement.
AGAGAGAGGTTTCCTGTTGATGTATGATACATCAGGTTTCCGCTCATTTTAAATCGGTCATAATGGTTATAATCGAGTTTTAAACCTGCATTGTTGCTTTGTTGTTTTGTGCCCGTTATAATTCCTGTGGCAGCATTGTTTTGATAGTTGAACGAATACCCAAACATGCCAAAGTTGTCTTCAATTTTCAGTTTGCTGGTAAGATAACCACCGTTGGTGAAAAACCGGGTCGGGTTATATATCCCGGCAGGTTTGCCGTTTCCCTCACCTGCATTAACCAGACGGCCGTTAGGGTCGAAGGCATAGTCTGAACCATCGTATTCAAGCAACCTTATATCAGGTCCCCAGCTCATGGCAACTCCCGTTTCGGGGCCGAACCATTTATACCCGCCTTCTGAAGGTACCCCCTGACTATATTGCGATTGAGTTTTCTGAAAATATACTGGTATATCAACACTATAAGAAAAAAGGTACGAGATACGGGGAAGGTAGCACTTAATGGTTTTGTTGGTTTTTACGGTGTAAATGCAATTATTGCTTTTTCCTGTTTTTAAAGGTCTGATGCTCCATATAGTTTCAGGATCGAGTTTATAATTACAATTTACGTTGTTTAAATTAAACCTGTTGTACCAGTTTGATTGTTTGAGATCGTAAATCTGAAACCTTGAGGATGAATCTGAAAAACAGGCTGTAGCAATGTCTCCGTCACCGGGTAATCTATACTTTTCTATTGATTTCCTTCTTTCCTTGTTTACTGGGGTATTATTCTCTGCACCGGTAACGTAATCATCGGCCATATCCTCAGTTACAACTACTTCTTCAGATAAATAACCAATGAAATTAAATACCAGCACTGAACCAACTGGCGCCTTAATGCTATAATTCCCGTCAATATCTGAAATGGTGCCGGTGGCAGTTCCTTTAATGATGATATTTACCCCGGGTAGCGGTTCACCGTTATTATCGGTAAGCTGACCTGAAACAGTAATGATCTTCTGCTGTGCAATTGATTGTTGCGTGATAAGCAGCGTAAGTAAAAGTGTGAAAATTGTCTTCATGGCAATGTGTTTTGGTGAGTTGTTTTGCCATATGACAATGGGAAAATATTATACCCCTAAAATAAAAAAGGCTGTCTCGTTTGAGCCAGCCTTTTAAGAATATTTTGAAAAAAAACTATAAATCAGTAATTTGTTTAAATTTAGGAACGAACAGGTGCATAATCACCCAAGCCAAAACATAAGCTGTTCCGCAGACAATAAACATTATGCCGTAACCAAGTTCGATTTTACCAAGGGCAGCAAAGTGTTTCAGAAGCAACCCGGCAGACCATGCTATCAGGATACCGCCACCAGCTCCAGCCATACCGCCTATGCCAGTAACAGAGGCAACAGCTTTTTTCGGGAACATATCCGAAACGGTGGTAAATATATTTGCAGACCATGCCTGGTGAGCAGAACAGGCAATAGCAATGGTAAATACGGCAAGCCATGTATTAATCTCTCCAAGTTCTCTGGCAAGTAAAACTGTCAGCGGGAACAGGGCATAAATAAACATAGAAAGCTTACGTGCTTTATTGGCATCCATACCACCATTAATGAATTTTTTTGGCAGCCAGCCGCCAAGTATTGAACCGAAAGTAGCAACAGTATAAACTACTGCAACTGCAAAAGGCCAGCTAATATAACCTGGATAAGTCATAAACTCTTTGAAGATATCTAATGTCGCCTCAGTTTTTCCGGCAGCTAATGCAGCAAGGCGTTCATTGAATTGCTCTAAAGTAAGCTTTCCCTGGCTGAGTAAATAGTTAAGGTGTTCTGTAATCTTTCTTGTGTTTTCTCCGCCAAGAAATGCCGGTAGCCAAAACAGGAAAAACCACCAGATGGGATCGGTGAGGAATTTACCGAAAAAGAATGCCCAGGTCTGACGGTATTTTAAAAGCTTGCCCCAGGAAACTCTGCTATCACCTGCGCCATTGTTTTCTTTTATTTCGTCTTTATCGCTATGGATATAGTCATACTCAGCCTGTGATAATTTACCCGCAGCCAGTTTTTCATCTGGTGATGAATAAGAGGTTAGCCAGAAATATATCCAGATAAGCCCTACCGCACCGGTTAGAACGAATGCCCATTCCCATCCCCAGTGTGAAGCAATCCAGGGTACCACCAGTGGTGCAAAAATTGCGCCGACATTGGCACCTGAATTGTATATTCCGGTGGCATATGCCCTTTCTTTCTTTGGGAACCAGACCGCAACAGTTTTATTGGCTGCAGGAAAATTTCCTGCTTCACTAATACCTAAAGCTGCACGCCAGATTCCAAACGTGAAGGTGGTGTGGCCGAAAGCATGACCGATGGCAGCTAAACTCCATCCCAGGAGTGAGTATGCATAACCTTTTTTGGTGCCTATCCAGTCAATAAACCTTCCTGCCAGGATCATACCAATGGCATAAGCTACCTGAAAGCTCATTACCACCCACGAATAATACTGCTCCTGGTTTGCAACATCATCACCAAACACGCCGTCTTTAGAGAGTGTTTCTTTGAGCAGCCCCAGGACATTCCGGTCGAGGTAGTTGATTGTTGTGGCAAAAAATATCAGTGTACAGATTGTCCACCTGTATTTGCCGATTTTTTCATTGATTTCGTTAAAGCTCATGAAAATGATATTTGGGTTAATAATTGTTTATTTCTTCCTGTATTTTTTAATTATCTCCAACGCCTTCTTGCAATCTTCGGTTAATTTTTGGTAATCACTTTTTTGAATCAGGTCTTTGGTTATTAGCTGTGAACCCATACCTACACAATGTACACCTGCTTTGAACCATGCCCCGAGATTTTCTTCGGTAGGTTCCACACCGCCTGTTGGCATGATGCTTGTCCAGGGCATTGGGCCCAAGACGGCTGAAACAAATTTAGGCCCACCAACCTGTGAGCCGGGAAAAATTTTAACCACTTCGGCACCCAGTTCTTCTGCTTTTGATATTTCAGAAACCGACCCGCAACCGGGTGACCATGAAATCTTTCTACGGTTGCAAATTTTAGCCATCTCTTCATTTAACAGGGGAGATACAATAAAATTTGCCCCAAGCTGAATATAGAGTGCCGTAGTTCCCGGATCGGATACCGACCCAACGCCCATGATCATTTCGGGCATCTCTTTTATAGCGTATTTGTTAAGTTCAGAAAATATTTCGTGGGCAAAGTCACCCCTGTTGGTGAATTCAAATACTTTTACCCCGCCTTCGTAACAGGCTTTTACAACTTTCTTGCAGACTTCAAGGTCGGGGTGATAAAATACCGGTACCATACCGGTCTCTTTCATCGCTAATGCTACTTGTATTCTTGTGAATCTGGCCATATAATAATTTATGTGCAATCGATTGTACCGGGCAAATATAAAAATTATTTGTTACTCAAAGGTGTTAAAAATAGAAAAGAAAAATTATTTATCCTAAAATAACCTCTACATTATGAAAGCCACGATCTGTTAAAACCGGAATTAAATTACTGCCCAGCTCTTTTCCGTCGAGGGTGATTTTTTTAACCCCCTTCATCACATGCGACGGATTTTTGATGCTGATATTAAAAGTAGCACCCCTGAACTTACGCGAAATACTGAAAGATTCCCATGATTTTGGTATGCAGGGGTCAATTCTGAGGCCATTGTAATCGGGTTGTATCCCAAGGATATATTGCGATATGGCATAAAAGTTCCAGGCAGCCGTACCTGTCAGCCAAGAATTTTTAGCCTCCCCGGGCTTAAAGGCATCTTTACCTGCAATCATTTGCGAATATACATAGGGTTCGGTTTTGTGCAAGTCGCTGATCTCTTCAAGATACGAAGGGGCTATTTTGCTGTAATATTCAAATGCCTGGTCGCCATTGCCCATTAAAGTCTCGGCGATCATTATCCAGGGATTGTTGTGACAGAAAATACCGGCATTCTCTTTGTATCCCTGCGGATAAGTTGAAATCTCTCCCATATTGATTTTATACTCTGTAAAAGCAGGGTTGTTAAGCACGATGCCGTATTTACAGTCAAGACGCTCTTTAACAGATTTTAAGGTTTTGGCTGCTTTACCGTCTTCAACACCTATTCCTGCCATTATACAGAAACCCTGAGGCTCAATAAATATCTGTCCTTCGTCGTTTTCTTTGCTGCCGATTTTTTTACCGTAGAAGTCATAGGCGCGCAGAAACCATTCACCATCCCATCCGTGTTCGTTCACTGCTTTCAGCATGCTGGTTACATGAGGCCTGGCATCATCGGCTTCATTGCTTTTCCCGATCCTGGAGCAGAGTTTAATGAATTCATTTCCATATAATACAAACATTCCACCAATGAAGATTGATTCAGCCACGCCCCCTGCCTTGTTTTCAGTAGTCTGGAATGATTCGTCGGGATTGCTGGAAAAACAGTTCAGGTTGAGACAGTCGTTCCAGTCGGCACGGCCAATCAACGGAAGGCCATGTGGCCCAAGGTTGTTTACCACATGGTAAAACGATACCTTCAGGTGTTCAAAAAGGCTTTTAGATTTTGTTTCATCATTGTTGAACGGAACCATTTCGCCAAGAATTGAAAAATCACCTGTTTCTTTGATATAAGCAGTTACCGCTAAAATAAGCCAGAGCGGGTCATCGTTAAAGTTACCCCCGATATCGGCATTGCCCCGCTTGGTTAGCGGCTGGTACTGGTGATAAGCCCCGCCGTCCTCAAATTGCGTGGCTGCAATGTCCAGAATCCTTTCTTTGGCGGCTTCGGGTATCAGGTGAACAAAACCTACCAGGTCCTGGTTGGAATCTCTGAAACCCATACCGCGACCGATACCCGACTCGAAATAAGAAGCGCTTCGCGACATGTTAAAAGTAACCATGCACTGATACTGGTTCCATATGTTTACCATGCGGTTTAATTTTTCATCTTTATGTTTGAGCTGATAAACCGACAATAATTGGTCCCAATAGCTTTTTAGTTCTTCAAATGCTGCATTTACCTTTTCAGACGAATTAAATTTTTGGATCATCTCATTAGCCTTATCTTTATTAATAACTGCTTTTGAGATGAATTTTTTATCATCAGCGTTCTCAATATAACCAATTAAAAAAATATATTCCTTGCTTTCGCCGGGCTCCAGCTCAATGTCCAGACAATGGGAAGCCACCGGTGACCATCCGTGGGCAACAGAATTAGACGGCTTATTTTCAAATACTGCCCGCGGGGCATCGAAGCCGTTGTAAAGGCCTATAAATGAATCCCTGTCGGTGTCAAAGCCCACGATAGGTGAATTAACAGAATAAAAGGCATAGTGGTTGCGCCTTTCGCGGTATTCGGTTTTATGATAAAGCACTGAACCTTCAACTTCTACCTCGCCGGTAGAAAAATTGCGCTGGAAATTGGTCATGTCATCATTTGCATTCCAGAGACACCACTCAACAAAAGAGTATAATCTGAAGCTTTTTTTTGATTTACCCGTGTTGTTAAGCTTCAATTTTTGAATTTCGCAGGTGTTGTTTAAAGGTACAAAATATGTAACCTCGGCTTCAAGGTTGTTTTTTTCAGACCTGATAACCGTGTAACCAAGTCCGTGCCTGCACTCATATTTATCCGGTCTTACCTTCACAGGTTTCCATCCCGGGTTCCAGACTGTTCCGTTATCGTTTATATAGAAGTATTTTCCGCCGTCATCAATGGGCACGTTGTTATACCTGTACCGGGTAATGCGTCTCAGCCTGGCATCGCGGTAAAAGCTATATCCGCCGGCAGTATTCGAGATTAATGTGAAGAAATCCTTATTTCCAAGATAATTAATCCATGGGTAAGGTGTTTCAGGATTGGTAATAACATATTCTCTTCTTTGATCATCAAAATAACCGAATTTCATAAGTCTGATTTTTAGTTTTTTAGTAAAGGATTATTGATATAAAACGAAGTGTCTAAGCTAAGTAATTAGTTTAGAATTTTCAATATTCAATTTGGCTTTGATACATTTAATAACATATTATTTTACATAATGTGCTTTTAAACGTAATTTCTTAAATTTGAAAACTTTTCACATAATAATGAAATCTTCACAGGTAACCATACATGATATTGCGCGGGAACTTAAAATTTCTGCATCAACGGTATCAAGGGCTTTGAGCGACAATCCGAGGATTAGTCTGAGCACGCGCAAAAAAGTTAAAGAGCTTGCTGTTAAATTAAACTACCAGCCCAATATTGTTGCCTCGAACCTGCGCACCGGACGTAGCAAAACTATAGGGGTGATTGTACCGCATATTAACCGTAATTTTTTCTCCAATGTTATCGGGGGTATAGAAGAAACTGCCAGTAATGCCGGATACCGGACCATTATTACCCAAACCTGCGAGAAGTATGAAAAGGAGGTTGATAATGTAAAGGCGCTGATTAACGCCAGGGTTGATGGCATACTTGTATCTATATCGGGGGAGACACATAATCTCGATCATTTTAACCTGGTGAAGCAAAATAAAATTCCTTTGCTTTTTTTCGACCGGGTAGCAGATGAGATAGAAGCTAATAAAGTAATGGTTGATGATTTCAAGGGAGCCTATAAGGCGGTATCACACCTTATCAATGAAGGGTTCAGAAAAATAGTTCATTTTGCAGGCCCACCGCATATAAATGTATACAAAAACAGAATGCTTGGATACCTTGAAGCGTTGAACGACAATAAAATTCAACAAATTGACGGGTATATTTTTCATGATTGCCTTACAGAAGATAAAGGCTGGAGGTCATGTGAAAATATGATGAAATATAAAAACAAGCCTGATGCGATTTTTTCGGCAAGTGATATTTCGGCGCTCGGTGCGATTGGGTACCTTAAGGCTTCTGGTTACGATATTCCCGGTGATTGTGCTGTGGTTGGCTTTTCAAATGAGCCTTTTACCAAAATTATGGAACCCGGCCTGACTTCAATAGACCAGAACAGCCTGGAGATCGGGAGAGAAGTTGCAGCTCTTTTTCTTGATGAGGTACATTCGGCGGAAAAGAATGATTATAAACACATTGTAATAGAACCGGAACTTATCATCAGGTCATCGTCATTGAAAAAAGGAGTTTAAACGGGTATTTTTCACAGATGTTTTATACCTTTGTACAATCGATTGCACAAATAATAATTAAAAATTTAATGATATGGCAGTAAATTATGAAGAACGCTTTGCCGTTCACCACGAAGATTTTAAAAATTATGACACAGAGAAGATACGCAGGCATTTTCTAATCCAGAACCTTATGGAACCGGGTAACCTCAACATTACCTATTCACATTATGACAGGTACATTGTTGCAGGCGCAGTACCACTTGGCGAGCCTATAAAGCTTGTTGCCATTGACCCCCTGAAATCCTCATATTTCCTTGAAAGGCGTGAAATGGGGGTGATTAATGTAGGAGGGGATGGTTATATCCTGGCCGATGGTACCAAATATGAACTAAAATACAAAGAAGCACTTTATTTGGGCAGGGGCACCAAAGATGTTCAGTTTGGAAGCAACAACGCTTCAAAGCCTGCACATTTTTATATCAATTCAGCGCCGGCACATAAAGAAAACCCCATTAAGCATGTAACACTCGACAAGGCTGATGTTGCCGAACTTGGGTCGCTTGAAACATCAAACGCCCGACGCATCAATAAATTACTGGTCAACACCGTGATCAGCACCTGCCAGTTGCAGATGGGGCTCACGGAGCTTAAGCCTGGCAGCGTTTGGAACACCATGCCTGCCCATACCCATTCGCGCAGGATGGAGGCATATTTCTATTTTAACGTGCCGGAAAACCAGGCCGTATGCCACTATATGGGACAACCACAGGAAACCCGGCATATCTGGATGCAAAATGAACAGGCTGTTCTTTCTCCGCCATGGTCATTGCATGCTGCAAGCGGTACCGCCAATTATAATTTTATCTGGGGTATGGCCGGGGAAAACCTCGATTACAGCGATATGGACGGAATTCAACCAAACGAGCTTCGTTAATTCGGCTTCAGCATCACTGTTAGAAGAATATATTTATTACCGGCACTGATAAAAAGAGGTACCGGGTAATTTTACCTTGCATAGTATAACTTAAACATGTTATTTAAAACGAATCAAAAATGAGCATAACACTATTTGACATTACCGGTAAAACAGCATTGGTAACCGGCGGCACCCATGGTTTGGGAATGGCCATAGCCACAGGATTGGCAAACGCAGGGGCCAAAATCGTAATCAATGATGTGTCGCAGGAAAAACTCGACAATGCTAAGAAAGAGTATAAAGAAAAGGGTATAGAAGTACATACCTATCTTTTTGATGTTACAAACGAAAAGGCAGTTGATGAGTTCATTACAAAGATAGAGAAAGAGGTTGCCCCGATTGATATTCTTGTAAATAATGCCGGAATTATCAAGCGGATACCAGTGGTTGAAATGACAGCTGCCGATTTTGAACAGGTAATAAGCATTGATTTGGTCGGCCCTTTCATTATGTCGAAAAGGGTTGCAAAAACGATGATTGCCCGCAAAACCGGTGGGAAAATTATCAACATGTGTTCGATGATGAGTGAGCTTGGCAGGCCAACAGTTTCTGCCTATGCTGCTGCCAAAGGCGGTTTAAAGATGCTTACCAAGAACATGGCAGCAGAACTGGCCGAATTTGACATCCAGGTAAATGGCATCGGTCCCGGATATTTTGCAACCTCTCAGACAGCCCCCATACGGGTAGATGGTCATCCTTTCAACGAACTCATCATGAGCCGGACACCTGCTAAACGCTGGGGAGAGCCCGACGAACTGCAGGGTGCAGCAATATTCCTGGCTTCTAAGGCTTCAGATTTTGTCAACGGTCATATTTTATATGTTGACGGAGGGATGCTGGCCACACTTGGCAAGCATCGCGGAGAGATGTAGTTCAGATATTCTGGCACGAAAATTGCGGCAAATCAGGCAGTTAACCATTGAAATAAAGAATAGGTCAACTACCTGATTTTTATTTTATAACCTTTAAAACAACCGCAATATGAAACCACTAAAACTATTTTTTTTGCTTTTAACCGGAATGGTTTTTATCATAAACATCCCGGGACAGGAATTACCATTAAACAGTAGTTCAAACAAAATTGAATACCAGGGTGTTAATGAATATGTTAACAGTAATCAAGCCATGATCTACCATCTTGCCAAAGAGTGGTTACTGATCAATGATTTAATTATACTTTTGGAAGACAGTGCATCAACACGAATTCTGGCTGAGAAAATGTTTAAGTCAAGATACCCGGGTTCAGGCGGTTTTTTTGACTACGATCCTCCGCGCGAGAGAGGGATAAGGTTCAATGTAACACTTGAGTTCAGGGATAATAAAATAAGGTATACCATTGGAAATTTTAAGATTTTAAAAATTAAAGAAGCATATACCTATACCGTTAAAATTGACTACCAGCCTTATTATATCCAAAAAGATGAAGACGAGATAATCATCAACGATGCCGAAGATTATTACCCCGTTGATAAATGTGATGAAGATCAGCGCAAAGCTTATGCCTATTTTTTTAATGAAATTGAAAAGAAAATTTCAGCGCTTGTTCAAAACCTGAATTCTTATTTTGCCCGGGAAACAAATTGGTAATTTTTTTTCTGTTACAATTGGAAAAACTCAGATTATTTCCTGAATCTCAAAAAATATTGTTGTCTAAGCATATTGTTTACTTTTGTCATGGATGCCAATACGGTAATAATGGTTGGTCAGGTAGTAATACATTTTTCGCGGGACTATCGAGATAAGGTGCATGAGGAAACGGTTTGCGGCTCCGGGAATACATATTACCTTTCCGTTCTTTAAATGTTCAAGTGAATAGTCAACAACCTGCGAAGGGGACATCCAGTTGACTATACCTGCAGGCAACAAGTTTTTTTGATAGTCCGCTTTCTTATGAAAATCAGTTATTGTAAAACCCGGGCAAAGGCATTGCACATGAATTCCGTATTTCTGAAGCTGCATGGCCAGGGACTCAGAATAACTTGTGAGAAAACTTTTTGTACTGGTATACATAGCATTATGGGCTGTCGGGGTGTAGGCGGCAAGCGATGTTACATTGATAATTATGCCTTTTTTGTTAATGACCATTTGAGGAATAACCTTATCAATTAATATAACTGGTGCGGCAACATGCACCTTTAACATGGTGAGCTGGTTTTTTATTTTATGTGTTTCAAAGGTTTCATAAAGCCCGAACCCTGCGTTGTTAACAAGCACTTCGATATTTTTCTGGGCTTCGATGGTTTTTAAAAGATTGTCCATATCTTTTTTTACAGAAAGGTCAGCAATCACAACTTTCACATTAACCTTGTAGTTTTTAATGATCTCTGAAGCCGTTTGCGAAATGATGTTTTTTCTGCGGCCTGTGATTATTAAATTAAAACCCAGACTGGCAAACCTGTAAGCGAACTCTTTACCAATGCCGCTTGTAGCCCCGGTAATAATTGCAACTGGTTTTTGTTCCACAAACGATTTGTTTTCATAAAGTGACAAAGTCTTAGATTTAGGTCCATTGTTAATGGAATCAGACTTTTTATCCTTTTGCTTCAAAAAATCCGGTACTGTGTTTTTTCTCTTATCATCACCGGTGACATCCTTTCGGCTTATCAAATGAAGGAGTTTCCGGGCAGTGAAATTTAAATCGAAAGGTATTGTTGTCATTTTAAAATTAGTTTTAGATTATTCGATACTTAAGACCCAATGTCGTTTAATTACGACCATTTATGTCCCTCTTCGGGAGAGGGTGCAGCCTGCCTGACGTCAGACAGGGGAGAGGATATAAAATAATTACCTTAATTAAACGACATTGACTTAAGTCCTTTCATTATATATGACATTTTAAAACGTATTTAGTTGCAAAAAAAGTAGCTTTTTTTATGATTTTTGACCAAATATTTTTAACCTTTCATTTTTAATAAGTATATGGTAATGATAATAAATCAAGAGGCTGTCAGAAAGTTGAAAAATCAAACCTTCCGACAGCCTCTTAAGCTGAATGATTATATCCTACTGTTTTATAAATGAAACAGTTTTGTACCCATTGTCAGATTGAATCATCAAGACATACAATCCGGGAGTTAGATTTCCAACATCTATTAACCTTTCTACCAGGCCTGCTTCGCATAAACCTGCATAGTCTGTAATAACCAGTTCACCGGCTGCATTGTAAATATACATGTTCAGTATTGATTCTTTTTCAATACTGATTTTTGCCTCAAGCTGGTTTTCGGTAACAGGATTGGGGAAGATTTCAATGTTTAAACCATGATTGGTTAATGAACTGTTCATGGTGCTCTTCTGCCCTGTGCAGCTTACAGGTTGAGGGTTGTTTCCGGTTATAATGAAATAGTCAATGTTTGAGAGGCCGCCAGAGGTGGTAGCCTGCAACCTGATCAACCTTGTACCGGCAGACAATGTTACATTGGTCCCTGATGTTTCTGACCATGTGGTCCATGAACCTGTAGCAGGAAAATTCAATCCCGATGCAACAGTTGAGCCGTCAACCATCAGTTGGGCTGTCCTGTCGGCACTGCCACCGTTGGCATGTCTCCATTTCAGTGTGTATGATCCGGAGGCAGGAATGCTTACTGACCAGGTAATCCCCATCCCACTTGCATTGGTGGTGTTGGCAAATCCTGTACCGGTAAAACCTGAATTATTATTGTCAACAGTGCCGTCAACACTGCAGAAGCCTGTGGTATTTTCCTGGATGGTAAGTGTAACCGGGGTACTTCCACCATTCACTGTAACTACGAAATTCTGTGTTGAATTTGTACCGCAATCGTTGGTGTATGTTGCAACATAAGTTCCGGCCTGGTTAGTCTGGATATTACTGATGGTAACCTCGCGTGTTGTGGCGCTGAAATTATTCGGGCCGCTCCAGTTCCATGATCCGCCGCTTACAGGTTGCGGGCCGAACTTAACCGAAGAACCTGCATTAACGGTTACAGTTGAAGCCTGCTGCCATGTTCCCCCGTCAATCTGTATATAGGGAGTAATGGTTGTGGGATTGCAGGTATTTGATGTTACGGCAATACTTATTGCAGAAGAGGTTGTGACGGCCCCCCCGTTATCGGTTGCACGTGCTGTCAGAGAATAGTTTCCTGCTGCAACATTGTTCCATGTATATGAATAAGGAGATGTTGCATCTTCTCCAAGTTTCACAGAGCCCTGGAAAAACTCTACCAAAGTAACATTACCGTCATTGTCTGATGCATTTGCACCAATGGTAATATTTGTACCGGCAGTATAAGATGCACCATTTGACGGAGCAGTAATACTTACCGATGGCGGATTGTTGGTAGTTCCGCTACAACTTGCAGCCGATGGAGTATTTCCGGTTACAGTAATGTAATCAATATTTGCCAATCCGCTTGATCCGGTTGCTTCAAGGCGGACATCAAAGGTTCCTGCGCCAACAGTGGCATTTGCCGATACGGTAGACCAGGTCGTCCAGGAACCGGTTGATGGAAAACCAATACTGGAAACCACTGTTGAGCCGTTTATAATAAGCCTTGCAGGCCTGTCGCTTGTGGTAGCATACCTGAAACCAAACGTATAGGTTCCTGAAGTAGAGAAGTTTACTTTCCAGTCTATGCCGGTGCCGGTTGTATTGCTGGTATTTGCAAAACCATCACTGGTAAATCCGCTGTTATTGTTATCTACTGTACCGTCAACACTGCAGAATCCGGTCTGGTTTTCCTGTATGGTGATGGTAGTGCCGGTGCCTCCCTGGTTAACAGTGATAGTTACTGCCGAAGATGTACTGGTTGCCCCATCGTTATCTGTTGCACGTGCAGTTAATGAATACGTTCCGGCAGCAACGTTGTTCCATGTGTAAGCAAAGGGTGATGAAGCATCTTCACCCAGTTTGGCCGAACCCTGGTAAAACTCTACTTTAGAAATACTGCCATCACTGTCGGAGGCATTTGCACTTACGGTTATGTTTGCTCCGGAAGTAAACGTTGCACCATTGGCAGGAGAGGAGATGGATACGCTTGGGGGATTGTTTGGTGTTGTACCTCCTACAAGCGTGATATTCGGGTTGGGGGGATTCGACATACCGCTTCCGAAAAAGAAACCTGTATGGGGCGGCTGGTTATAGCCGGTATTCTGCCATGCAATACTTAATCTGTATTGCGGATCGTGCATCATGGTGTACATTCTGCGGCTTGTGGTTGTTGTTGACGAAAAAATTCTTAAGTACCGGCTGTCGCTCGTCCGCCATATTGCTTCTTCGCGCCAGTCGCCAAAAATGTCGGCAGTAAGCGCCGGGTTGGATTTGGAACCGTTGTTTGAGGCACAACCGCTGGCAGATAAAAGGGTGCTGCCCCCGTATTTGGTGATAGAAGTGCCGTCAAGTAGTTCTCTAAGCTCATCACCATCCCACCAAATTAAATGGTTTGAAGAAGCAGGGGAGCTACCTGCACTTCCATTTGTGCTTGTCCGAAGCCCGCTGGTCCCACCCCAGACTTCCATGCCTGCATATGAACCTGTGAGGTCGGCAGCTACTCCGCGGCCAACATCTGCATTAGCGGTTTGCCATAATATTTGTCCTGTGCGTGCATCAAGCAGTGCAGAACCCGGTGTGGCACTTCCTTCATGAATACCCCATACTTCCAGTCCGGAACGTGATGTATTGATATCAGACACGTGCAAGGCATCACCATGTCCCAGTCCGGTGGTCCACATACCGGTACCATTGTCGTTAATAGCGCATGACCCGTATATGATTTCATCCTTTCCGTCTGCATCGGCATCTGCCACGCTCAGGTTATGGTTGCCTTGCCCGGCATAACTTCCGTTTCCGCTTGAATTGCTGTCGAAGGTCCATCTTCTTGTTAAAGAACCGTTCCTGAAATCGTATGCTACCAGTACAGTTCTTGTGTAGTACCCCCGGCACATTACCAGGCTGGGCCTTGACCCATCGAGATAAGCAATACAGGCAAGAAAGCGGTCTACCCTGTTGCCATACGAGTCACCCCAATCAGAAACAGTACCCCTGGGAGGTTCATAGTTAACAGTAACTCTTTCTGCTCCTGTTTGCCCGTTGAAAATGGTAAGGTATTCAGGGCCGGTTAATATATAACCGCTTGAATTCCTGTAATCAGCCGCATCGTTGTCACTGGCTGCAGGCCCACTGCTTAGGTAACTGCCGGTGCCCGCCCTGGTTCCGGGCGCTGTTTTGCAGGCTACTTCTGCCTTACCGTCGCCATCAAGGTCATAAACCATAAACTGGGTATAATGTGCGCCCGAACGGATATTAATACCCAGATCAATTCTCCACATACGGGTACCATTAAGTTTATAAGCATCAAGTATTTGGTTGCCGGTATACCCGCTTTGCGAATTATCTTTTGAATTAGACGGGTCCCATTTTAAAACAATTTCATATTCTCCGTCACCATCAAGGTCTGCTGCACTACAATCGTTGGCGCTGTATGTGTACGATTCTCCCGATGGGGTGGTTCCCCCCGGCGGAATCTGAAGGGCAACATCAAGATAGTTTGAAGTTCTTATACTTGCTGCGGCAGAAGAGGCCTGTTCAGAGCCGTTTATTACAGCACGTACTGTATAAGTGCCGTTTGAACTGGTGTTGTGAACATAGTTGGTAGTGTTTAGATTTGATGCAATACGTGTAGACCCGCTGTAGAGATTGAATGTAGCGCCGCTGTTGTATTCGGTGCCCAGCATGCGCCAGTTGACAAATACCTGGCTGGAGCTTGTCCTGATTGCAACAAGGCCACGTGAGAGATTCTCCATCTGACGCTGGCCTAATGAATTAATTGATAGTGATATAACCAAAAAGGTTATTATCATGGTTAGGTAGTTTTTTTTCATTTTCTTGGTCTTATATTAAGGTTTAAATCGTCATTGAAAAATTTGAGGTTAAGCATTTATGTAATCATGCCGACGATACTTTTGTCAGGGAGGTTTTAAAGACAGAACAAATACAATAAGCAAAATATATAACTTATTGCGTGCAGGGTTATCAATATTTAAGAAGGTTCTTGTCAAGTTAAAAAATAATAATCTGATAATTCAATCTTTAATTATAATCTGATTTGAATTATTAACTATCCTCCAAAACCCGGGGATATTTTCAGATGCTTAACAGTGTAAGCCTATAACAGACAAGCTATCAGAACCTGGTAATGCAACGGTCAAAAAATATGTTTAAAACCATTGATATACAAGATGAAACATGTCAGGATCAATTGTATGGTTGTTTTCTTATTGGGATGTAAGATATAGATTTTTTTTGAAAAAAGCGTCTTACAATGCTAAATTTTGAAGGATTAAAATAGTTATTTAGTGTCTCTAAGAAAACTCTTGTTATTCAGAAGTGGCTTCTAAGAAAGCGTCAAGAACAAGGCATGCAAGTCTTGAAAGTCCGCATACTTCGTTGCACTCGTCCTCAAAAAGGTCATTTACGCATGGTAAACTCCCTTTTTCCGGACTTCACGCGCCTCGTCTGCGAGCTTTAAAGAACAGCCACACGAATTTATAGACAGCCACTGTTTAACAAAAAATAATTACTTAATTGTAGCTGAGAATCAGGACAAATATTTGATAAGCATCCGTTCAAATTCAACCCGGGTTACCGGTTTGGAAATGTAATCATCGCACCCTGCCGCAAGGCATTTTATTTTATCTTCGGGTGATGCATAAGCTGTAAGTGCAACAAACGGCGCTGTTACCATGTTTTTAACGGTGCTAATCACCTCGATACCGCTGATATCCGGAAGCCGGATATCCATGAAAATAAGGTCAATATCGTTATTCTGGTAAAGATAGCTAATTGCTTCACTGCCATTGAAGGCCTTTAGCGTTCTTATTTTATAAAGTTTTGCGATTTCTTCAAGCAACAATGAATTTTCGAGATTATCTTCTACAATAAAGATGGTTTTACCACTGAAATTAATGGTTTCTTTTATGGGCTTAACTTCTTCAATAATATGATCATTTTCAGCCTTTTTGTATGGTATGGTAAAAAAGATACTGGTACCTTTTCCAATTTCTGATTCAATCCATATTTTTCCACCCATCTGCTCTACAATACCTTTTGCTATCGGCAGGCCGAGGCCAGTGCCTCCAAACTCCCTGGTGTTGGAGTCGTCTGCCTGCCGGAACCGTTCAAATACTACTTCTTGTTTATCATCAGGAATGCCGATACCGGTATCTTTCACCCAGAATTTCAAATTGCTGTTATTTTCGAGGGTGTAACCGAAATCAATTGAACCGGAGAAAGTAAATTTCTCTGCATTATTAATAAGGTTGCCAATTACCTGGTGAAGCCTGCTCTGATCTGATAAAATACGGTCATTTCCATTATCAAAATGCTTTACATAATGTATCTCAATATTTTCCCTTTTTGAAATTCTTTGCTTTAATTCTGTATAGTGACAATCCATGATACTGTTTACCGAACAGTTAGATTCAATCATGGTCATCTGGTCTGTTTCGATTTTTGATATATCGAGGATATCATTTACAATGCTGAGCAATTGTACAGTACATCTTTTAATTAAGCCTGAATAAGCGATTCTTTGTTCGTTATCAAGATTTTCCTGTACGATAAGTTCAGAAAACCCGATGATCCCGTTCATCGGGGTCCTGATCTCATGGCTCATGTTAGAAAGGAATGCGCTTTTTAAACGGTCGCTTTCTTCGGCTTTTTCTTTAGCTTTACGCAATTTGCGTATGTATTTTTTTTGTTCCCTGATATCTTTAACGGTGCCAAAAACCAGCTTTCCACCATTGATGTCAAAAAGGTGAAGGCTTACTTCAACAGGAAATTTCTTGCCAAGATTGTTGATATGGTCAATTTCGAGGTAATGATGCCGGATTTTTGACAACTCCTGTTCAGTTCTTTTAATTATTTCTGCAGCACCGGGTGCCAGGATGTCATAAGGGTACATTTGCAACAATTCTTCTTTCGAGTAGCCAAGCTGTTCCACCATTTTCTGGTTTACATCAAGGAATTTACCGGGCTTATTGTATTTATCCAGTTCGTAAATGTATGCGGCGTCATTAAAATAATCAAAAAAAAGCCTCATGCTCCGTTTCTCGAAATATTCACCCGAATTATCAATTGCTTTGGTGGTTTTTGTTCTGAGTAAAAACAATGTGAGGACAAAAACCAGGACAGAGGACAAAAATAAAGGGAGGAGATTGGCAATATTGAATGGTGTTGCAGTGATTACCTTATGTTCACCGTTAAACACGCCAAGGATATCTTTCGATAAAAGAATCCAGACCAATCCGAGAAGAATATAGATCAATACTATTTTCAACGCTGTTTTCAGCATTCCGGCGATGTAATTTTTGCATTAAATTATAAAAATTTATCAGAAATTAATGCAAGTTGTATCAATTTTAATTAATGTCTCTAAGAAAACTCTTGTTACTCAGAAGTGGCTTCTAAGAAAGCGTCAAGAACAAGGCATGCAAGTTTTGAAAGTCAGGAGTTTACTAAAGTAAATGACTGACTTGAAAGACGAGCATAAGGCAGTAATTGGCGTTTTCTTCGAGCCACTAATTAAAATGCAGCCTTTAAAGAAATAATAAAATTGATGCCTGGTGCAGTAATCCCCGATGAATACATCCTGTATCTTTGATTGGTAATGTTTTCAATACCAGAGCTAAGCAATATGTTATCGGTAATTTGATAAATTGCTTTCAGGTTCAACGTATGCCATGAAGGGGAATAAGGATTGTCATTGCTGTCAAGTGCATAAAGGTGAGGTTTTCTTTGCTCCGACGGGGCAAGTTCGTTAAACGGGATGCCACCGTTAAATACTTCATAAAAAGTTATTTTAAAGCGATTGGCAGAGTAGGTTAGATGAAAGTTACCATATAGCGGGGCAGCATGTCTTAACGGGGCTTCCGAGCCGTTATCAAGTTCTTCACGCCCTTTCTGATAATTTATTTTTGCAGAAATACCAAAGCCTGCAGGGAGTTTGAGGTCGACCCCTGCCTGTATCCCCCAAACCCATGCTTTTGCCGCATTCTGAATAGCCTGCACACGGCTCATCTCCCCGTTGTAAACAAGGCTGTCTGATCCGTTAAGGGAGAAATCGCGACGAACCATCGCATTGTCAAGATAGGTGAAAAAAACTGATGCCTCTGTTCTGAACCTGTCTTTGAATATTTTTATTAAAGATACTTCTGCATTATAGGCATATTCTTGTTTTAACCCGGGATTGGGTACGACTACCGAACCTGGTTCCGAGTCAAAGACTTTCCCGGCATCATCAATATTTGGAGACCTGAAACCGGTGGAAAGGTTAAACCCAACTGAGGTTGATGCATTGGGATTGACCACCAGTCCGGCGCTACCGGTAAGAGCGCCATTTGTAATTGCAGCATTTGTAAAAGGGAAAGGGTAAAACGCAGTATCGAATTCTGCCTCGAGATTTACAATGTTATACCTTATACCTGTTTGTATAATTGCAACATTGCTAATATGATAACCCGAGGAAAGATAAAAAGCAAGCGAATTCCATGCTGACCCGTCAGGATAGCGGGTGCTGCCGGCAGACTTTACGCCGGTGACCACATTTTCATCTTCACCGGTTGAATGTACCAGGTTCGTTGCTATTTCACCGCCATATTGTATCTGTAATTTTTCGTTAATCTTTTTCTCAAAATCCAGGTTTGCAGATATTGCAGTCACCTGTTCGGTGCGGTGTGATAGGATTTCTTTTCCAAAACCCCTGTTATGGCGGCTTTCTTCAAACGCCTGGTATGCAATTAAAGTGTTAACATTGTCAAAAAGAACGTTACCGGCCTTATATTTCAGCAAGAACGAATTCATCAACCACTTTTGCGGACCGTAGTACCATTCCCCGTCCCTTAGTTTACCATTTTGGCATTCAATTAACCTGTCATATCGCGGTACATCTGTGGTTGCTGAATAATGTAAAGCGTATATGAAATCGAGGTTTTCATTCGGGTTATAGCGTATTTTCTGCATAAGGTTCATTTGACCATAGCCTGAAAAGAGCTGTCTTTCGGGATTGGGATTGATTAGAACAGAATCTTTTCCCTGAATACGGTCAGCATATTCAGGACGGAGGTATTCATCGGGGCCATGCGAGCCCATTTTCAGGTCGTTGAAGTCAGACAGGGTTATGCTGCTTAAAAAAGACCAGTTTTGGAACCCGGAATTAATATCTAAATGACCGGTTCTTTCATTGTTGGCTGAGGCATACCGGGTGGTTGCATTACCTTTTATGAAGAATTTTCTGTCTTTTGGCACTTCAGGTTCCAGGGTATAAAAACTCATCACTCCACCAATGGCGTCGCTTCCATAAATAACAGAACCCGGACCGAAAATTACCTCTGTGGTGTTAACAGCAAAAGGATCGAGTGAAATAACATTTTGAAGGTTTCCGCTCCTGAAAATGGCATTGTTCATTCTAACCCCGTCAACGGCAATAAGCACCCTGTTGGTGGCAAATCCCCTGATCATGGGGCTGCCACCGCCCAACTGGCTTTTCTGAATATAAACCGTTCCCGAACTGCCCAGCATATCGGCTGCAGTTTGCGGGTTTTCAAGCATCATGTCTATGGGTTTTATTACCACAATTTTTAGTGGCACTTCATTTTTCTGCTGTTTCCACTTCGATGCTGATACAATTACCTCATCAAGGTTGATATCTGAGGGTTTGAGATAAATAACAAACCGTTTCTTTTCAATATCACTGAATTTCCTGACGATTGGCTCATAACCCATGTACCTGAAATAAATGCTGTCCAATCCTTTAAAAGCAGAAATATCTGCCCGTCCCCTGGCATCTGTAATTGTTGATATAACAGGATTGATTGAATAGATTGTAGCAAATTCCACAGGCTGGTGGGTAATATAATCCCTTACTGTAACTGTCTGCGCAAGCAGTGTTAAACTTGCGGAAAGGGCAAATATCGTGAAAAGGTGTTTTTTCAAGGTTGAATACGCTAAAGAACCTTCAAATGTAAATAAACCTTTGTTTTTCGCCAAGCAAAATAACTATTTCAACATATAGTTAAAAAAACTACTCCGGGGAGAAAATGAACCGGTGACTGAAGAGAAAAGAATTAAGTAATTACTGATAGGATATCTGTTAATTGAGGTCTGCCTTTTTATAAAAAACAAGTGAAACTTAAAAATATAGAAAAAGAGTGCCTGAAGCCACTATTCTTCAAGGCACTCTTTTATCAGGAAAATAAATTTACATAACCTGATTGATAAATGATTCATATAACTCCTGCTTACCACTTAACTGTTTTGGTTCTCCTTGTTTAATGGCCAGGTTTCTTAGGTCTTCAATTGACAGTTTTCCTTTTTCGAAGTCGGCTCCGTCGCCGCTGTCAAATGAAGCATATCTTTCAACCCTCATTTTTTTGTAAGGTGTTTTTTCAAGTACATCGGTAGCAATTATCAGCGCCCGCGCAAAAGCATCCATGCCAGAGATATGGGCAATGAATATATCTTCAAGATCGGTAGAGTTTCTTCTTGTTTTGGCATCGAAATTAATACCCCCGGTTGTAAAACCGCCTACATCGAGTATGACCAGCATAGCTTCCGTAAGCTCATAAAGGTTGATCGGGAACTGGTCTGTATCCCAACCGTTCTGGTAATCTCCACGGTTTGCATCAATACTTCCGAGCATCCCGGCATCGGCAGATACTTGAAGGTCGTGCTGGAATGTATGTTGCGCAAGGGTAGCATGGTTTACTTCTATGTTCAGTTTAAAATCTTTTTCAAGTCCGAATTGCCTCAAAAACCCTACCACCGTTGCTGCATCAAAATCGTACTGGTGTTTGGTTGGTTCCATAGGTTTTGGCTCAATGAGGAATGTTCCTTTCCATCCCTGTTTGCGTGCATAATCGCGCGCCATGGTAAGAAAACGGCCCATGTGCTCGAGCTCGCGCTTCATATTGGTATTTAACAAAGAACTGTAGCCTTCACGGCCACCCCAGAAAACATAATTCTCACCGCCAAGGGCTATGGTTGCATCAATGGCATTTTTTACCTGTGTAGCAGCATAGGTTACTACATGGAAATCGGGGTTGGTGGCAGCGCCGTTCATATAACGTTTGTGCGAGAATAAATTAGCCGTTCCCCACAGCAGCTTTACACCCGATGCTTTCTGCTTTTCTTTGGCATATTCCACAATGGTTTGCAGACGTTTTTCTGATTCAGGGATGGAATCACCTTCTTCCACGAGGTCGAAATCATGAAAACAATAAAAGGGCATGCCAATTTTGGTCATAAATTCAAATGCGGCATCCATTTTGGACTTTGCAACCGACATGGGGTCTTTGCCTTCTGCCCAGGGGAAAGTTTTAGTGCCGGGGCCAAACGGATCACCGCCTGTACCGCATAGCGTATGCCAGTATGCCATTGCAAACCTGAAATGGTCTTTCATTGTTTTTCCGCCCACTACCTTTTTTTCATCATAGAACTTGAATGCAAGCGGGTTTTTCGATTCTTTTCCCTCGAATTTTATTTTGCCTATTCCGGGAAAGTATTCCTTGTTTCCTAATAAATATTCCATTTTGATTGATTTATTTGTTTATAAAATTGATTTTCTATTTCAGTGTAAACTCTTTTGAAACAGGTATGGCAGAACCCTTTTTAACGCATGATGGTGAAGGGCTTGCTGCACCAATGGTGATTCGAAAACTGCCGGGTTCGGTGATTTTTTCTCCGTTTTCGGTAACGAGTGCAAAATCACTTTCAACCAGTTCAAAGCTAATGGTCTTGGCCTCACCGGCATCGAGGTGCACACGCTTCATTCCCTTTAATGCATACATTGGTGTCCGGGCAGAAGCTTCAAGGTCTGTAAGATAGAGTTGTACGACCTCTTCGCCCGCCCTTTTGCCTGTGTTTTTTACTGATACTTCGATTTTAAGTATTTCGTTCGGGGTTATATTTTCACTGTTTAATATCAGGTCAAAATATTCAAAGGTTGTGTAACTCAGCCCAAAGCCGAAAGCAAACTCGGGTTCTTCCTGCATATACCTGTAGGTTCTGCCTTCCATCGAGTAATTCTCATAATCAGGCAATTGTTCTATACCTTTCGGAAAAGTTACCGGTAGCCGTCCCGAAGGATTTGCATCACCGAAAATGATGTCGGCAACGGCATTGCCACCTTGTTCTCCGGGATACCACACAAAAAGGATGGCGTCTGCGATATCTTCTACCTCAACGAGTGATATTGGGCTGCCACCTGTAACCACAAGAATGATAGGCGCATCTCCCCTTGATCGCAGCGATTTCAGAAATTTCACCTGGTTCCCGGGAAGTTTAATATCCATACGGTCTCCTTTATGTGCCGAGGCAATCGAGGCTCCTTCCTCACCTTCAATCAGGTTAGAAATTCCCATTACAGCAATAACAGCGTCAGCAGTGGCGGCGGCATCGCTGGTCCAGTCAATAGGGTTGTCTTTCTCACGCGCGAGTAAAGTTCCCTGTCTGAAGTCGGCTTTGGTCCCCGGGCCTATTTTCGACATGATACCTTCGACTACGGTTACGGCATTTTCTGATAATCCATGGTAATTGCCATACAATACCTGTGCGTCGTTACCGTGGACACCTACAATCTGAATGTCATTCAGGTCTTTTTTGAGGGGTAGGGCGCCATTATTTTTTAGCATAACTATAGATTTAACAGCAGCTTCCCTCGAGAGCGAAATGTTTTCATCAGATCTTACAACATCCTCACTTATTAAGGTGAATGGCACGAGTTCGGGAGGGTCAAACATACCGAGCCGAAACCTTGTCCGCAGGAGGTAGCTCAGTTGCATGTCAATTTCGGCTTCTGTTACAAGATTTTTCTCAACAGCTTCTTTTAGTGAAGGATAAACCCTTCCGCAATCAACATTGACACCTGCTTTGAGCGCCATGGCTGCTGCTTCGGCGGCATTTTCCACAACATTGTGCCCATCATAAAAGTCATTCAGTGCCCCGCAGTCAGAAACAATGTGTCCGTCGAATCCCCAGTTATCTCTTAGTAATTCCTTGAGCAGGAAACCACTGCCACAGCAGGGTAATTTGTAAGTGCGGTTATAGGCGCACATTACAGCTTCAACATCGGCCTTTTTTACAAGGTCTTCGAATGCGGGCAGATAGGTTTCATAAAAATCCTTCAACGGGGCTTCTGCGTTGAATTCGTGCCTTATGGCTTCCGGCCCCGAATGTACAACATAATGTTTGGCGCAGGCAGCCGTTTTAAGGTACCTGGGATCATTCCCCTGCAGGCCTTTTACAAATGCAATGCCTATCGTGCTGGTAAGAAATGGGTCTTCGCCATATGTTTCCTGTCCCCGCCCCCAGCGCGGATCCCTGAAAATATTGATATTTGGTGTCCAGAAAGTAAGGCCCATATATCTTTTCGTGTTACCTTTTTTTTGCGCGGCATTGTATTTAGCCCTTGCCTCGTCTGATATTGCAGATGCTACCCTAAAAATCAAATCTTCGTCAAAAGTTGCGGCCAGTCCTATTGCCTGCGGAAAAACCGTTGCTTTTCCTGCCCTGGCCACCCCGTGCAGGCATTCATTCCACCAGTCATATTCAGGTATCCCGAGTCTTTCAATAGCGGTGCTGTGATTGGTCATTTGTGAGATTTTCTCTTCAAGTGTCATTCTCGACAGCAGGTCTTTCACCCTTTCATCAGCCGTAAGGGTTGGGTTTTTCCAAAGATCAACCGATGGGTAATCCGTTTGTTCTGTTTTGTTCTTACAGGTTACAAGTGAGAGGGATAATATAATCATCAAAAATACCTTATCCATCTTATATGTTTTTAATCATTTTATCAAGATGAGACTTCCAGGACAAATAGGCAGCTTTGTATTGTTCCATCTTAGACCTGTCAGGTTCAATCACCTGGAGTTTTTTCAGGTTGGATAAGCCTTCATTAAACGATTTGAAAATGCCGGACCCGATGCCCCCTCCAATGGCAGCACCCTGGGCCCCGTCGGTGTTATATAATTCAATCACCGCACCTGTAATGCCTGCCAGTGTATCGCGGAAAATTTCACTCAGGAACATGTTGGAATTACCAGCCCTGATAACAGAAGGTTTTATGCCTGTTGATTCCATGATATCCATACCGTATTTAAACGAGAACACGATACCTTCCTGTGCTGCACGAAACAGATGTGCTTTGTTGTGTATATTAAAATTCAGATTGGTGATGTTGCCGCCTGTATTTTTGTTCCCGAGCATTCTTTCAGCCCCGTTGCCAAAAGGCAATACAATAAGACCATTAGAACCAACAGGTATCTCTTCAGCAAGTTTGTTCATGTCGTGGTAGGTAATTTCACCGGCTACGTTTTTCTTAAGCCATGAATTGAGTATACCGGTACCATTTACACACAGAAGTACGCCCAATCGGGTAGTATCAGCAGTGTGGTTGACATGTGCAAAGGTATTGACCCTTGATTGCGGATCGTATTTAACAACATCGCTTACCCCGTATACAACGCCCGATGTGCCTGCAGTAGCTGCAATCTCGCCCGGGTTAAGTACATTAAGGGACAAGGCATTGTTTGGCTGGTCTCCTGCACGGTATGCCACCGGGGTTCCTGCAATTAACCCTGTTTCTTCTGCTGCCTTTTTTGTAAGTTCACCCTGTATTGAAAAGGTAGGTACTATATCCGGTATTAATTCCCTGTCAAAACCATAAGTTGACATAATGGCACCCGACAGGCTGTTTTTCTTAAAATCCCAGAAAATACCTTCAGAAAGGCCTGAAACAGTGGTGTTTATTTTTCCGGTGAACTTCATGGCAATATAATCGCCAGGCAGCATGATCTTATGTATTTTTCTGTAGATTTCCGGTTCGTTGTCTCTGACCCATTTTAGCTTGGATGCTGTGAAATTACCGGGTGAATTTAACATGCTTTCAAGACATATGGCAGGGCCTATTTTTGTGAACGCCTCGTCACCGATTTCAACGGCCCGGCTGTCACACCAGATTATTGAAGGACGAAGTACATGCATCTGTTTGTCAATAAGCACCAGCCCGTGCATCTGGTATGAAATTCCAATGGATTTAATGTCGGATTTGTCAGCCTCCGATTGTTCCAGTACATCCATAAGGGCCATTTTGAGGTATTTCCACCACATTTCGGGATCCTGTTCCGCCCAGCCCGGGCTGGCTGCCATTATTTCCATCTCCTGCTTTGGTTGAAAAGAAGATGCAACACATCTTCCTGTGACTGCTTCAATCAGGCTTGCTTTAACCGAAGAACTACCAATATCAAAACCCAG
This sequence comes from Bacteroidales bacterium, assembly GCA_016936215.1. Taxonomy (GTDB): domain Bacteria; phylum Bacteroidota; class Bacteroidia; order Bacteroidales; family UBA10428; genus JAFGPL01. The sequence goes on along the minus strand of JAFGPL010000235.1, from coordinate 20,974 downwards.
GATATACATATAAATTATATAAGCTATATTAAATATTCAGAAAATATAAAAATACACCTTGTCAGGCACTTGCTGTTTTATATCAACAGATCACCTTAAGGGGTAATTACATTCCAAAATTATATTAATAATTCGGTATTTACAAACTAAACGTAAATTTTACGTTAACCTCTGTTGAAAAACCTTACAGTCAATACTTGTATTTACCCTTCCACATTTTTTTTAGTTTTTCACGGGTCTCATTTTCACGGGGATTTTCCTGGGGGGCATAAAGAATGGTATTTTTTATTTTTTCGGGCATGAATTCTTCAACTACAAAATTATCTTCATAACTATGGGCATACTTGTAATCGTCTCCATAGCCAAGTTCCTTCATTAATCGGGTGGGGGCATTTCTTATGTTTAACGGTACGGGAAGGTCACCTGATTTTCTTACCAGTTCCTGTGCTTCGTTAACAGCCATATAGGCTGAATTACTTTTGGGTGAGGTGGCGAGGTAAATTGCTGTTTCTGACAGGACGATCCTTGATTCGGGCCAGCCGATAAGATTTACAGCCTGAAAGCAATTGGTGGCGAGCAACAGGGCATTCGGATTGGCAAGCCCGATGTCTTCTGCTGCAAGTATTACAAGCCTGCGGGCAATGAATTTCGGGTCTTCGCCGCCTTCTACCATCCTGGCAAGCCAGTATACCGCCGCATTGGGGTCGCTGCCCCGTATAGATTTGATAAAAGCCGAAATAATATCGTAATGCTGTTCTCCATTTTTATCATACAGTACAATGTTTTCCTGTACTTTGGCTATTACAAGCTCGTTATCAATAGTTACCTCATTGTTATGATTAAGAGATGAGAAAACAACCAGTTCGAGAATGTTGAGCAGTTTGCGCGCATCTCCCCCCGAGTATCTCAGAATGGCTTCATACTCTTTGATGACAATATTGTATTTCTTCATCTCTTCATCGGTTGTCAATGCTTTTTGAAGGATTTTTGTCAAATCATTTTTGTCCAGCGGTTTGAGCACATATACCTGGCAACGCGACAACAGGGGTGAAATCACCTCAAAGGAAGGATTTTCGGTAGTGGCGCCAATCAGCGTTACAATTCCCTGTTCTACACTGCCAAGCAGGGAATCCTGCTGAGACTTGCTGAAACGGTGTATTTCGTCAATAAAGAGTATCGGGTTGGGCTGATTGAAAAACTGGTTTTTTTTGGCTTTTTCAATGGTTTCGCGTACATCTTTTACTCCCGAATGCACGGCGCTGAGGCTGTAGAATGGCCGTTTGAGCCGATTGGCAATGATACTGGCCAGCGTGGTTTTGCCTACTCCCGGAGGTCCCCAGAGTATGAACGACGGCAGGTTGCCCGACTCAATGCTCATCCTGAGGATAGAATTCTTACCTACCAGATGTTCCTGTCCTACATATTCATCGAGGTCTTTGGGTCTGAGCCGGTCGGCCAGCGGTTGATTCTGCGCCATAAGAGTTTTAATTTTTAAGTGTAAAATTAAAACAATACCATAGTTTGGAAGAAAAAAAAGAAATATTTTCATTTATCATTTGCATAATAACATCAATTGAGGTTATTTTGGGTTTCAAACTGAGAGGTCGTCTAAAAAGTTTTTCAGAAGCCTGTAATGTATTGACTTTTTAGATATCCTCCCAAACCCAAGCTGATTTTGCCCATGAAAGACAAAGTTGTTATTATTACAGGTGCCTCTTCAGGCATAGGCCTCGCCACGGCCAGGGAGTTCGCATCAATAGGATCGAAAGTTGTGCTTGCCGCCAGAAGCCAGGAGGCTATAATTCAGGTTGAAAATGAATTAAAACAGAAGGGATATGAGGTTTTTGCCGTTAAGACTGACGTTACCCTGATGGAGGATTGCAAAAACCTTATTGACAGAACATTGGAGAAATATGGGAAAATTGATGTCCTGATCAATAATGCCGGTATTTCAATGCGTGCCCTTTTTGTTGATACCGATATTGAGGTGCTTAAAAAGCTGATGGATGTTAATTTCTGGGGAACAGTTTATTGTACGAAATATGCACTTCCGCACCTTATCAAAACCAAAGGGTCACTGGTAGGAATTTCTTCTGTAGCAGGTTACCACGGGTTACCCGGCAGATCGGGTTATTCGGCCTCAAAATTTGCCATGCACGGCTTTATGGAAACATTGCGTATAGAAAATCTGAAAAATGGTCTGCATGTGATGATTCTTTGTGCCGGGTTTACCAAATCTGAAATAAGAAAACATGCACTCACTGCAGACGGTTCACAACAAGGTTTTACTCCGCGTGAGGAAGAAAAAATGATGATGCCCGAACAGGTTGCAAAGAAACTAATCAGGGCCATTAGGAGAAAAAAACGCATTAAAATATTAACAATTGAAGGTCAGCTTATTGCCCTGCTTCAAAGAATTGTTCCCGAAGTGGTTGACAGAGGGGCTTATAAGGCGCTGGCCAAAGAACCGGATTCACCTTTCAAATGAGCAATATGTTGCTGAAAGATTGATTTAAACAGTATTACAACATGGTTACTTTTGAAATCAAAATCAGGGTAAGGTATAATGAAACCGACAGGATGGGTTACCTTCATCATGGCGTATATCCTGTGTACCTTGAAATTGCCCGTACCGAAATGCTCAGAAGTCTCGGAACTTCATACAGACAACTGGAAGATTCCGGTATTCTGCTGCCGGTTTATTCTCTTAACATTGATTTTAAGCTTCCGGCATTTTATGATGACGAACTCACGGTAACATGCGAAATGAAAATGCTGCCTGTGGTAAAACTGATTATCGGTTACAATGTATATAACCAGAACGGGCAATCTATCTGCACGGCTAATTCGGTAAATGCTTTTGTAAATTCACAGACAAGAAAACCCATCAGGGCGCCTGAGTCATTTCTGAAAAAGTTTGAACAATATTTTGATCAGGATTGATATCCTATAAACCCGATATGATCATTTTTATTCTTTCCCACGACTTGTTTCTGGCCTCTTTGTTTTCGGGTGAACCATCAGGATCATCGCCTGCACGCATATAGGCATGCCCGGCACCCGGATAAATAACATAATCATATGTTTTGCCGGATTCTTTCATTAGTTTTTCTGTCTCGGGTATGCCTGCATTGATGCGTTCATCGTTTCCACCATAGAAACCGTATACAGGAGCGGTAATTCTGCTGATATCGGTTTTATCGGTGGGTGCGCTTCCATAAAAAACCATAGCTGCACTTATTGCAGAACTATTTGTGGCATACCTGAAACTTTGTGAGCCGCCCCAGCAAAATCCAATGACTACCACCTTTCCATTTGATGCTTTAATTTTGGCTGCATACTCCTGTATAGCATCCAGATCATGCGTTACCTGTTCAGGGTTAAGCTGATAGAGTGCATTACGGGCATCATCAGAGTTTGCAAAACTGCTGGTTTTTTCTTTATCAGCGGCAAAATCAGACAGCAGGTCAGGGGCAACAGCGATAAAACCTGCAGCAGCAATCTGGTCTGCGAAACTTCTTACCCATTCTGTAAGCCCGCGATTTTCATGAATAACAATGGCTACAGGGGTCTTACCAGGTACTTCGGGAAAGGCTACAAAAGCATGTAATGTCCTGTTTCCTGATTTCACCTGAACCCATTCATGATGCCGGGGTGAATTTTCAAGTTGCTGAAGTGCAAAATCCTGTGCCTGGCTATAAATACCGGCAGTAAAAATAACCACTGCCAGCGCGATTTTTTTGGTCATCATTGTATTCATTTTGAGTTTGTTCTATATAACAACCAGTAATGTATAATTGTTTATTCAAAAAAAAAGATTCAAAACGGTTTTACCGTTATTTTTTATATTTCATTAGCATCCTTTAATGAATACCGTCCATCTACCAAATAAAATAATGCATTTGTCAAATAATGTCACTCGTTTAACTGTTTATTACGTATTGTTAAACAGAGAAAACCACTAAAGCAAACCAACTTATTTTAATACCATGAGGAAGTTCAGATTAGTTGAACATCAGCCTTACAAACAGGATTTTATCAATACAAATCCATTGCTGCAGTCCGTCTTTGACGATTCTCCGGATGCAATTTTTATACTTAATCCTTTTAATTTTCAGATACTTGATTGTAACCGCAAGGCTATTGAGTTATTTCAGGCTTCTGATAAGCTTGAGTTTATAGATATGCAGAGCTTTAATCTGTATGGCAGCGAACCGGTTGAATTTAGCAAAAAGAATTTTATTGAAGAGACCTTAAAAGGTAAAGAATATATACAGGAACTTAATTTTAAGACTTTTGACAACAATACATTCTGGGGAAAACTGAGTCAGAAATTGTTAAATTATAACGGTACCAGCATTGTTTTGCTTCGTATCAATAAAATCACAGATTATAACAAAACTTCCGAAGTGCTTGAAACAATAATCAGGCACACATCTAAAGAAACAGGCGCTGGATTTTTTAAAACACTTACAGGCTTACTTGCTTCAGCATTTGAAGCAAAATATGCCCTTGCTGCCCGTTTAACAGGCGATATAAATGATTCAGCCGAATCAATTGAGTTTTATTCCGGAGGAAAACATACCGATAATTTCAGATTTAATCTGATCAAAAGCCCTTTCAACAATGTAATCAACGGTTATGCAACATATTATCCAAGAAACATAAAAGACCTCTTTCCTGAATGTTCACTGCTAAAGAAACTGAATGCAGAAAGTTTTCTGGGCGCCCCTGTGTATAATAAAGAAGGCAATGTAACAGGTATGATCGTGATAATAGATGAAAAACCGATGCACGAAATACCCAATTCACGAAACATTCTGTCAATACTTGCATCGAGAGCCGGTGCTGAAATGGAACGAATGGAGGCTGAAGAAAAATTGCGAACACATACAGAAGAGCTGGCCAGGGTTAATGTTACTAAAGATAAGTTTCTGCAGGTAATTGCCCATGATCTGAAAAACCCGGTTCATACCATTTTGGGGTATTCAGAATTGCTGCGAAAAAAAATTGACAGGTACGACAAAACAAAAATCAGGGAAATAGTAAATATTATAGATCAATCTGTCAGATGCAATTACGCGCTGCTTGAGAATCTTACCGAGTGGTCGAAGATGCAGCGGGGAGTGATAAACTTTTCCCCCGAAAAATTTGACCTTCATACCGCAGTGCTAGACGCGAACGAATTGTATTATCTTGCCGCAGAAAGAAAGGAAATAAAACTGGTAAACAACATAGCACCCGATACGATCATTTTTGCCGATCTGAATATGTTGAGAACCATTTTCAGGAACCTGGTTTCCAATGCCATAAAATTTTCAAACAGGAAATCTGAGGTGATAATTGATGCCGTTAAACGTGAGAATGAATTCATTATAAGTGTAACAGATTTTGGTATAGGCATGGCTGAAAGTGAAATCCATAATAAACTGTGCAAAGAGGAGAGCAGTTCCACACCGGGCACTGATAATGAAAAAGGTTCAGGTATCGGATTTTCAATTGTGAAAGATTTTATTAAATGGCATAAAGGCCAAATCACTATTGAAAGCAAACCAGGATCAGGTACTAAGGTGATCTTTACAATCCCTCAATAAGCAAAAATAAATCTATCTTATATTTGATTTGCAATATTATTTTATGCAAATGCAATCTCTTGCATTTGGCATAAATTTTCTATATTTGCACTCCGTTTTAGGACTCGTAGCTTAATGGATAGAGCATCTGGCTACGGACCAGAAGGTTGGGGGTTCGAGTCCCTCCGAGTTCACGAAATGCCGGCAAGAACAAGCCGGCTTTTTTATTTGATAAATGTTGGTAAAAAGCTTTAAAACGAGGAGAGACGAGATGCCTGTCCCGATGTATTTTTCGTAAGATTTTTGAGGAACGAAAAAATCCACAGAAAAAACAATCGGGAAGTCCCGGAGTTTATACCGGCCTGGATTTTGTTACGAAGAATGAGTTACAAAATCCTGGTCGGTAAGTTCACGAAATGCCGGTCTTAAGAAGCCGGCTTTTTTCATTAATAAATATTTGTAAAAAGTTCATGTCTGGCCAGGTATAAAATGCCGGTTGGTTTATTTGATAATTGTTTTTAAAAAATCCTTGTAAAGGTGCATTGAAGAATGCGGCTGACGGTACTGAGCTAATTTATTTTATAACTTTTATATTTACAATTCCGTTTGGTGATGAAATGGAAAGAATATAATTGCCCGGGGGCATCATTTCCGGGATTTTAAGCAAATGTTGGTGTTTTCCGGCTTTTTGTTTTTCCGATTCAAGAAAGGTGGTGATTAACTTGCCGTGCATATCAAACAGGCAGATAGTTAATACATTATCCTCCATCAGGTTGTATTCAAGTGTGGTTTCATGTTCAACCGGGTTTGGATATATTAATAACGAATTGTCACAAAGCTTAAAATCAAGGTCGTTTATAATCAGTCCTGAAAGATAACGCACCACTGCAAAATCATTATTGGTGCCATTATTACAGTATCCGGCCATCAAAATTTTCCCATCCGGTTGTATGCCAATTGATAATGCAATATCATTTCCAGTACCAATGGCTGTTGAAACAGAACCATTGGTGCCAAAACTATTATCAGGTGTACCATTGCTGTTATAGCGAATAATTGCAAAGTCATTGTCGGAACCATTATTCATATAGCCCCCTGCAACAATTTTACCATCCGGTTGAAGAATTATTCCGGTGGCAACATCTGCACCTGTTCCAAATGATCTTATCACAATTCCGTCTGAACCAAAAGTGTTGTCAATAGTGCCGTTTTTATTATAGCGGGCAACAGCAAAGTCCTTGTCAGATGAACTGTTGGAATAGGATCCGACTGCAAGGATTTTCCCGTCCGGTTGAATAACTATTGAATTTATTTCATCATAAAGCTGACTTAAAGGAGTCCTTACTTTCCCACCAAGTCCGAATGTATCGTCCATTGAGCCATTGGTATTTAACCTTATAAGTGTAAAATCATTTTTCGTTTCTGAAGTGTATGAGTAACCTGCAACTACAATTTTTCCATCAGGTTGAATTGCTATTGAATTTGCATGATTTGAATTTTCAATGAATACCAATACCTTTCCATCTGAATCAAAAGTGTTATCCAGTGTGCCGTCTGTGTTGTATCGTACCAGTGAAAATGCATAAGTAGAACCGATAAGTGAATATCCTGCTGCAACGATTTTGCCATCCTTTTGTATTGCCAGGTCCATAATCCAATCACTTTTTGCATCAAAATCGGTTGTTTGAATTCCATCTTCACTAAAACTATTATCTATAGTTCCATCGCCGTTAAATCTTGCAATTACAAAATCATTATTGGTAGCACTGGCCAATGAATAACCTGCAACAATTATTTTGCCGTCCGGTTGCAGGGCTGCTGCCATAATACCATCATTTCGGGTGCCAATATCTTTTATTAATTTACCCGTACTCTTAAAACTATTATCAAGGGTGCCGTTGCTGTTGTACCTAATCATACCAAAATCATTAAATGTGCTTTCCATAAAGGTAGTGCCTGCAAGTAAAATTTTACCATCGGGTTGAACAACAATGTCATGTGCTTCATCGTTACCGGTTGTAATAGGTGAAGTCTCTCTGCCATCAATATTGAAATCCTTGTCAAGCGAACCAGGCTGGGCAGATAATCTGACTGCATAAAATGCACTAAGTAAGAGAATAACAGGATAATTTTTTTTCATTGTATTATGATTTAGATGGCTGGCATAATTTATATTAATAATTTTTTCAATTACAGAAAGTAACTTTTACATAAATATTGCTAAGTTGACTGCAAACAGCAATAATATAGTTACCAGGCAGTATATTACCAGGTAGTGATAAGGTTTGTTTATATACTCCGGCTGGTTGCAATGTGTTTTCAAGAAAAGTTTGTATTATCTTGCCGGATAAGTCAAGCAAATGTATGGTAATCTGTTCATCGAAAAGGAGATTGTATTCAAGAGTCGCGACCCCTGATAGAGGATTCGGATATAACAGAATTTCATTTTCAGGAATAGAAAAATCTAATGTGCCTAAATTTAAGCCTGTAAGGTACCGTACAAGCGAGAAATATATGTCAGCATCGTCATTTGAATAACCTGCTACGATTATCTTACCGTCAGGCTGCATTTCAATATCGTATGCGTAATCTTGTGAAGTTGTAATATCGGTTGTGACTATACCTCCTGTTCCGAATCCCTGGTCAGGGTTACCGCTTGTATCATATCGGGCAACTGTAAAATCTTTTTGTGAATTGATTGAAGAAAATCCGGCCAGCAGAATTTTTTCATCGGGCTGAACTATCAGAGCGGTACCCTGGTTATTGCCCGTACCAATTGAGGTAGTTACAATCCCATTTATGCCGAAACCATTATCGAGCGAACCATCTGTATTATACCTGACTAAGGCAAAATCCTTGTCACCTTCAATATCTAAATATCCTGCAGCAACAATTTTACCATTTTTCTGAATAGCACCAGCCATTGCCTGATCTGCATCGGAACTTAACGGGGTTATAATTATCCCTTTGTCACCAAAGGTAGTGTCTAAAGAACCGTCTGATTGATAACGTACCAAAGCAAAATCGTGTTTCGGGTCGGTTAATGCATAGCCGACAGATACAATTTTTCCGTCAGGTTGCAGGATTAATGCACTTGAAGATTCCTGGCTGGTTCCCAGGTCGTTTAAAGCAATTCCGTTATTGCCAAAACTTTTATCCAGGTTTCCGTTTTTCAGATACCTTGTAATAAATAAATCATAACCTTCTTCACTCCTGGCAACTCCCGAAATTACAATTTTACCATCTGGCTGAACCAGCAACGGTTTAACAGCCACATATGTCATTCCGCTGTCTGAAGCAATGCCGTTATACCCGAACTCTAAATCAGGGGAACCATTCTGGTTAAAACAGAATAAGATAAAATGGTTTTTTGAACCCGATCCATAGTTTCCGAGAGCCAGAATTTTTCCGTCAGGAAGCAATGCAACAGATTTAAGTATTTCCATTGTATCAGTTACAAATGAAATAATAACGCATCCGTTTGTGCCGAATGAGTTATCTAAACTTCCATCTGAATTATACCGGACTAAAGCATAATCATACTCTGAACCAATGATGACAAATCCTGCTGCAATAATTTTTCCATCGGGCTGCAATGCAATTGAATTGATTCCGCCAGAATAATTGCCTGGCAGGGTAGTGACTTTGCCGCCGGTCCCGAATTCACTATCCAGGCTCCCGGGTTGTCCGTTCAGATTGGTGGCAATAACCAATAAAAACAGCATTGGTATAATCAAAGTTTTCATATAGTCTGACCTTATAATTAATCCTTTATTTTAGATTGGTGACTGATTGCAATTTTAAAAAATAGCTGGAAGGAAACGCCGGTTTTATTTATGCCAACAATGTTACCTCCCGGAACTATTCTTTGGTTAAATATAGGATATTGAACCGCTGAAATTCAAATATTTGTGCTGAGTTGCAGGAATAAGGGACAAGCATAAATTTTCAAAGGATGAACCAAAATGATTGTCTTGAATCTGATAAATAATATAAACAAATATTACTGAACGGATAAATTATTTTTACATGCATGAAAGCTAAAGAATAAAGGATATTCCGAGTTTGCTGCTTTTTACAGGGTTTATTTTATAAAATATTTTTGCCACCAAGACACAAAGTCACCAAGAATTCACAAAGAATAGATTCATAACACGTTACACTTTGTGAGACTTTCCGCGAGCGCTAAAGCTTCTCTGCGGAGGCGCTGAGCTTTTGAGCCTTTGTGGCATTTTTTTAATTTGCCCGGACACTAATGATAAACAAATAAGAAAAATGCAAGAGGACTACATGGTAATGTTTAGCTTGTTCTTAATAGCTTCTGCAAATGACCTGCCCAGAGGTATCTGAATTTTCCCGATAAACAGCACGCAATACTCGATTGCGGTAATGTGTTCAACATTTACAGCAAATGACCGGTGTACCTGTATAAACAGGTTTGGAGGGAGTTTATCAAGTAATTCTTTAAGTGTGGAACGGGTAAGGTGCATTTTATCTTCGCAATGCAATTCAACATAATTGCGTTCTGCTTTTATCCACTGCAGTTCAGAAAAGCGGATTTTTATCAGGAGGTGGTCTTTTTTAACAAAAATACTATTCTTTAGAACAGGGCTTGAATCTTCATCAAAAACCTTTGATGCCTGAATTTTGGTTTGATTTGAGATATAATTTGAAAATGCGATTTCGATGGCAGTGTATAAATCCTCTGTCTGAAAGGGTTTTACTAAATATCCTTCTGGTTTAACAGTTTTTGCCTTTTCTACGGTAGCTTTATCGGCATGACTGGTTAAAAATATGACAGGTATATCAGACTTTTCGCGTATAGTGCTGACAAGGTCAATCCCGTCTTTTGCCCCTTTTAATTTAATGTCCACAAGCATGATATCGGGTTGATTTTCCCCAAACATTTCCAGGGCTTTTTCATACGATTTTGCAATACCGGTAACTCCATATCCCAGTTTACCGAGCTGTAATTTTAAATCTTCAGCGATAATTGATTCATCCTCAACTATCAGAATTTTTATGGTTGCCATAGGTGGTTAAATTACAAACTTTCTGTGAATTCTACGTTAAAGACTGCGCCATGGTTATATTTGTATGAAAATTTTCCATCTAACTGGCCGGTTAATATTTTAACAAGCCTTAATCCAAGCGTATTAAAATCATCGGGATTTTTCCCGTCCGGTAATCCGGTTCCATTATCGGCCACGGACATCAGGAATACCTTGTCTGATTCAGGGTACAGCGAAATATTTATTTCACCCGTTGTTTTGCCGGTAAAGGCATATTTGTAAGCATTCGATACCAGTTCGGTAACAATTAACCCCAGGGGAATTGAGGTTTCGATATCAAATTTGTATCCATCTGCATGAATTATGGTTTGAATGCTGGTTCCCGGCTTCTGAAATACCGCAGACAGATTCGAAACCAATTGTTTGAGATACTCACCGAAATTAACCTTTGTAAGGTTTTCAGCCTGGTAAAGTAATTGATGGATGAGCGCCATTGCTTTTACCCGGCTCTGACTTTCAAGAAATGCACCGATTACTTTCTCATCTGCATCGTATTCGCTTTGTATACTTAACAAACTGGATATAATCTGCAGATTGTTCTTTACCCTGTGGTGAATTTCTTTCAACAGCGCCTCTTTTTCATTGTTGGCTCTCTTTTTTAAAAGATAACTCCTGTAAAATAACAATCCCGTAATCACTGAAAATATAAATCCCAAAATCGAGAAATTTCTTACCGATCGCTGTTTCCTGATTATTATTTCCTGTTCGATATTATTAATCTTAAGATTGCTGATTTCCTGTTTTTGTTTTTCCGATTGATATTTCTGTTCCATATTGACAAAATGCCTGTGAGACTCTTCTTTGTATATAGAGTCATTCAGCCCGGAATACACTTCGTAATAAGCCAATGCCTTTTCAAACTTTTTTAAACCTGAATAGATTATAGAAATTTCCTTATTCAAAATCATCCGTTCATATTTTACATTCAATGAATCTGCAAGATGCAGACTTTCATGAAGCAGTTCCAGCCCTTTGTCTGTATTATCAAGATTAGCATAGCAACGTCCCAGGTTATAAAGTATAATAGCAAGTTTAAATTTATTTTCAACCTTTGAGTTTAATTCAAGTGCGCTGTTAAAATAGGTGAGTGCAGTCTTGTATTTCTTTTGCTGTATCAGAACTTCACCCAGGGAATTTAAAGCAGAGCATTCACCTGACATATCCTTAATTTCTTTACTTATGTCAAGCGATTTCTGATGATATACCCAGGCCGAATCAAGGTTGTTTAATTCAAAATATACATTGCCAATATTGCCATAAAGCTCTTTCAGTCCCCACCTGTCGTCTGAAGCAATATGATATCCAAGGGCTTCCTGAAAATGATTCAGGGCTTCAGTATAGTTTTTACTTTCCTGGTAGGCCGATCCCAGTGATATTAATAAATAAGGTATCTGGATATTGAAATTGTTTTTTTCATAAATAGAAAGTGCAAGTAAAAAATTCTCAATTGCAACATCATAGTTTTGTTGATCCTGATATGTAGCGCCGATAAAGTAATATGCGTTTCCCATCAGGAAAACATGATTGATTTCTTCAGCTATTTTAAGTGATTTTTCAAAATGGTTCAGGGCCGATACAAAATTTCCCCGTGTACGGTGAATTCTGCCCATATTTATCAGAATTGAAGCGTAAACATGCTTTGCATCTGTCTTTTTTGCCTTTTCAGCAGTTTGTTCAAAGAGTTCCAGCGACTCGTTGTATTTTCCCTGCAACATTAATGTGCTCGCTTTCAGTACCTGACAATTTATTTCACTATCCCGGTTTTTTGTTTTTTGAAAAACGAGTACTGCAGAGTCGGCATATTCATTGCATTTATCATAATCGTTCAGCATCTGGTACGAACGTGCTATGTACCAATATGCATCACCTTTTTGCATGATATCATTCGTTTTTTGTGACTCAGACAATGCCATCAGTGCATAACGAAGCGCCTCTTTCGGAGAGCCGTTAAGTTCTTCGCGGGAGAGTTCGTTGAATACTTTTGCCTTGTTTGCCGCTAATTTTAATACCTTTTTAAGACTATCCGTTTTAGTAACGGTTTGAGAAGAAATCGCAGAATTTATGCTTACAAATAATAGGCAAATTATTACGACCTTCATATTTGGTGGATTGTAATTCAGGTGACAAAATCATTAGCAAAAAACGAATTGTAACAAATATACTATTTTAGCAACAAGTTACAAAAAACAAAAACACGGACACTATTACAAGGATTTTATTTTTCCGGGGACCAAGGATTATTTGGCATCATTTATTTTCCGGTATTTTTCATGAGAAATATTTCAAAAAAAAACCAAAATAAATCGTGGGATAAGGTAATCTATATAAAATACAAGCACTTAAAGGAACTTATCGTGTAACTATTCATTCGGATTTACTATGAATATGGCAATCTTTTATTCGGCAAATAATTAGTCATCTGTCAATCTTAAAACTCAATTCTAAAATTTAGAATAGGTATTAGTCCCATGCCTTCCACAGGTACAATATCGTTTTTTGATGCGGAATACTCATACCACATGATGTTTTTACGATTGATAAAGTTCTGTATATCAAGTGAAAATATATATGAATAGTTGACTTTATTAATCCTGCAATAAGTGCCGAAGTCGAATCTTAAAAAATTGGGTAAGCGATTTTCGTTGTACCGTGATTCATCAAAAACCACCTCATGGTCCAAAATTGATAATTCCCTGTTGATTGGGGAAATTCTATATCCCCCTCTCAACACACATTTTGTATTGATACCGACAACGTTTTGATGATGATTACCGAAATTGAAATCTTTGCCCGCTAAAAAATTACCGACATAACCACAATTAAAAACTGTATTGTACCAATTGCCATTTGGTGCCTTGAATTTTGAGTCGAAAATTGAAGTTGTAAAAAGCACATAATATCCTTGATTGAAAAATCTTTCAACGGTTAACTCAACTCCAAAGTTGTAACCTTTTCCGCTATTAATAAGTTCCTGGTCAGGTATGCCATACCCGAAATTTATAGATGAAACCACGCTTGTGGTATCCATACTTACTGCTGCATTGAAAAGATATTGATAATATGCCTCTGCTTTAATACGCCAGTTTTGGTTGAGTGAATAATCGCATCCGATAACTGTATGTGATGCCTTTCCGAACCCAATGTTTTTGTTTACAGCCGACCATTCTCCGTCAGGTTGCTGTATCAAAGCCATATAGGCTGAAATTGCTTCTGCCCGGGAATGCATGCCAAAGCCAAAATTTAATGATACTTTGTCGGTAATTTTATGTTTTACTCCCAGACGTGGCTCAATTGATGAATTTCCATTCAATTGAAAATAAAGGGTATGAATGCCAATATTCATTTCAGTTTTATCAGAAAAACGGTATTTATGTTGAATAAAAGCCTGGCTCAAGCTGCTGTAACCATTCTGATTGACCAAAGTGTCGTATGTGCCGATATTGAAATTATAATCACGATAAAACATATCAAAGCCCAAAGAACTAAACATAATACCAGCCCTTAATACATTACGGTTGTTAATTTTGCTGTTTAAAACAATGCTTGCCCTTATTGACGGATAGGTGAAAATGTTATAGTAATCATGAAATTTTTCATAATTATGCGTTAAAGAACCTTCTGTCCACTCATCTGATTGGTATGTGCCAGCAACAACAGTTTTAATTGATGTTTTATTTCCGTGGAATAAGTAAAAATGTTTTAAACCGGCAATTGCCATTTTATGGTCTTCATTTTCGAAATAGCTCAGGTCGGGATCTGACAACCATTGTGTCGAATCTTTAATTGCTTGTGTGCCTGTGTTGCTTTGCCCGGCTACTATAAATAATGAAAAAGTACCGGATTTTTTTGTCGGGAAATTGATCTTTGCTGATAAATCCTGGAATATTGGGGGAAGGTTGTTATTGCCCAAGTCAATCATTCCCATTTTCGAAAGATATCCAAATGTTGAATAACGGTAATTTATCAGATAGGAAGATTTTGACTGTTTTGTAAAGCCTCCTTCAAGGCAAAATTCAGTACCAACCACTCCCAATTGAAAAGCATATTCACGTTCCCCGGTTTTTCCTGTCCTTAAATTTATATCCATAATACCGGAAGTTGCATTTCCATATTCAGCAGGAAAAGCGCCGGTAAAAAAATCGGAAGTAGAAAGCATTTTCGAACTGATTATACTTACAGTCCCACCTGTTCCACCTTGCCCATCGGTAAAATGGTTAGGATTTGGTATCTCAATGCCTTCTAATTTCCAGAGTAAACCTCTTGATGAGTTTCCCCTAATGATTATATCATTTACACCATCGCCTTCTACAGCTGTAACACCGGCAAACGAGCTCACCATTCTTGATGCATCAAAAAAACCTCCGGCATAGCGGCTTGCATCTTCCATATTAAGCTTTCTGGCACTTATTGTCGACATGGTGTTTAAAGTTTTGTCTTTATCGCTTTCGGAGGCTATTACCTGTACTTCCTGTAAATGCATTAAATTTTGACTAAGTTCAATATTGAGAACTACTACTTTCCCTGTTGTGACCAGTATTTCAGGAATACTAATATCTGAATATCCAATATATGAAACCATTAAGGTTTGTCTGCCAACCGGAACATTTTCTAAAAAAAAACTTCCATCTGCATCTGTAATCGTGCCGATTATCAAGTCTGAACCTACCAATACTACCGTTGCTCCAATTAAAGTTTCTTTGCTGTCTTTGTCGAAAACTGTACCGGAAATTGTTTGAACATAGTTTTGTGCTTTTGCACTATTAAGGATTATCAATACCAGAACTGTGAGAAATAAAAACCTCATATTTGTTAATTCGCTATTTGCTGAAATTTTGTTTATATGTACCTGTTGTTCACATTTCATATGTCACAATGTTTGACAATGACCAGTAAGATGTTTGGGCGATTTCCTAACACGGAACACGAAAAACTGAAGTGTCTGCCTGCCGGCAAAGGCAGGGATTACAAACTTTCGCAAACCAGCGACACCCTTATTGGCTATATTGTGTGCTGGGCGTTCGTGCTTTTTTATTGTTTTTCAATCGTTGCATAAATTTTACCTTTCCAAAATATATTTCGGTTCGGTTCATCTGAATTAATAAAATCAAAATTAAATTCAGCTTTTATAATCCCTTTTAATAACAAATTCTTATCAATTTTAAGAAATCCGTTTTTACAAAAATAAGTTTTTAATCCAGGTGAAGAAATGCTAATTAATTCAATCCTCGGGATGCAAGTGCCGTTGATAATCTCAATAATCAGACTGCAATGAGTCCCCACATTTTTATGCGTTGAACAAGTTAAGTGATTTTTATTTGTCTGTTTAGCTGTAATAAAATCAGTTCCCGCCCATTCATAACACCATGCATCACACGAAATTGAATGATATTGATGAGTTGTATCAACCAATTGATAAAACCTAGTCAATGAATCTGCATATATCTTACCAACACTATCTTTCATGGATTCAGTCCCTTCAGGGCAAAATCCATCACAGCTTAATTGTCCAAATTCATTCCTAAAAACACCTTCAGGGTAACTCCATTTTGTCCTAAAGTTAAAATCACCTTTTAAATTAGCAATCCATTGAATTTTTATTTTGCAATCCTTATCAATAATTCGTGATTTTGGCACGATTCCAAATAATAAAAATCCAATTAAAAGAAGCAATATGTAATTTAACCGTCTACTCATTTATTTCGGAGTCTTTTAGCATGATGCATTAGCGGTTTGGCTGTATGAAACGTAGCGCACTGCGAAGCACTTTCGTATCAGACCGTTGCTGAGGTTGATTAAACCTGCCCGACCGGCAGGCGGGTGTTATATTGCTCAAATTTACTACTTTCTGCGCTATGTTTTATGACAGCCTTAGGTACTTTTGGTTTTTTATTCTCAATCTGCATATCATTTATATTTGTAAAGTCTATCAGTCAAGCATTGGGGCGGGACGGGCTTGAAGGCTCTTGTGGCAAACTTTGGTTGTGTGTTTGCCTGCGGGGTTTACTTCGTGAGCTCCTTACGTCGGTTGCCGCATGTGCCTTAAAGCAGAAGGGACAATGCACCTGGGGCTATGTATATGCTCCCTTTTTTGTCAGGCATTGTCCCTTCTTTGCCAGGTTAGCTACCTTGTCTGCCAGATTGAGTCCCTTCTTTGTCAACCGGGCTCCCTTGTCTGCCAGATTGTGTCCCTTCTTTGCCGGGTTTGCTCCCTTCCCTGAGAATGATATCACTTATCTGCCGAATTCACTCCCTTCTTTGTCGGATGAGTTCCCTTGTCTGTCAGTTGATGTCCCTTCTTTGAGAACGTTGTCCCTTTTTAGACAGGGAATTTTTATGCCGCTGTTGGCTCTGTCCCGGCTATTTTAGCTGCTGCCCCAAGGTTGGAAAGCGCTTTTGCGAAAGTGAACTGTTCTTTCTTTAGGGGTTCATACTGGTAGTAGTTTGATGCTTTCTTGCAGATACCGATTATCTCGTCGTAGATACCATTGAAAACATCTGAAACCTCCTGTGTTATCTCTTTGGTTGAGCCTTTTAACGTTTCCTGGGTGACATTTGCCTGTTTGAATGTATCAGCATAACCGATTATATTATCAAGAAGGGTCGGGTTCATCCCTTTGGCGGTTATCTCCTGACGCAATGTATCCGTAAGGTTGGTTTTGAACTGGTAAAGCAACTGGATTAAAGATTCCTGGTTGCCTTTTTGCACACCACGAAGGTGATTTGCAAAACCGAGGGTTTTTAATATTTCATCACGTTTGGACGTTTCTTTCTTAAAGTCTTCGTCTACCTGTGTTTTGAAATAAGATACATCGCGCCTGGCCGGAACCTGAATGGATGCCAACGTTACTGTTGCATTACGCAAATCTTTTTTTGCATCAATACCCAGATGGGTTTCGATTGCATTGTCGATTCGTGTAATCAAATCGTTTGCATACTGTTCCGACCAATCGGTACGTGTTGCTGAAAGTTCTGAAATGTTCGCCCAGAAATTTTCGGCGATTGTTTTAGATGCCATTAACATATCGACATCTTTACAACTGTAATTGCGATTTTTTGCCATGGTAATTTTTAATTAGTTTAGACAATTATAGAATAACATGTTGTTAAAGAACGCAATATATAAAATTTTATTTTGAAATAAAAAATTTTTTTTGATGATGGGTATTTTTTGTGAGGCGGGTAAATAAGGGATCAGGGCTGAGGGGGATGCGCGTATGTGTGGAGGGATGGGCGGGAAAGGGCAGAAGCGGGATGGTTGAGATAGAGTGGGGGCACAAGTGTGACGCTTGCGCCAGGTTGGGGGATAAAACACAATTGAGCAGGTAAACAAACTCACAAACCTTTTTTTGAACCAGTAAGTTCTCTACCATACTGCCTCTTTTTTTGGCTCAACTGTGCCTTAAATCCTATATTGTTAGGCACTGGCGGTTTATATTCTCAATCCATTTATTTATCAAGTCTACACTGTATATCAATTTAGCAGTGGAGTGGGACGGGCGAAAAGGCTCTTTGGCAAAATTTGGTTGTAGCGTAGGCTTTGTGCGTTTTGTCAATGTGCCTTGGAGCGAAGGGAGGATAGCTTTGCAAGCCATACTAAATTATTTCTTTTATATTTTGAATCGCCTCATTAATATATAAATCATTAATATCTATTCCTAAAAAACCTCTATTAGTTTCAACACATGCTATTCCAACAGTACCAATCCCGCAAAAAGGATCTAAAACAATATCTTTTGGTTTTGTTGAAGAATATATACAATATTTTACCAACTCTAATGGGAAGGTTGCCGAGTGAATGGCTGATTTAGATGATGTATTAATTGCCCATACACTTCTTAGTAATTTATGATTAGCATCTTTTAGCTTAGATAAATCAAAAAAATATTTTTCCAATTTTGAAAACATAAATATATATTCATGACACCTATATGGTCTATCTTTTACACTTTCTGGCATTGCATTTGGTTTGTGCCAAATTATATCATTACGTAAATACCAACCATTTTTTTGCAATAAAAATGCTAGTTTCCAAGGAATTCCAATTAATTCTTTATTTTTTAAACCAGGTGGAGTGTCAGGTCTAACTGCAAGCAATCTTGAGGGATTCTTTTTATCAATTGCCCTATATTTTCTATTTCCACTAGTATAACCATCACCAATTACTAAAAACAAAACGCCATTTGGTTTTAATATTCTGTATAACTCATTAAACACTATTTCTAATTGAGATAGGTACTCATCTAATAATGGCTCTAAACCTATTTGATTTTCGCGATGGTAGTCACGAAGGCCCCAATAAGGTGGTGATGTTATGATGCATTGAACTGAATTAGATTTAATATCTTTTAGAATATCTCTACTATCACCTTGAAGAATTTTGAAAATTTCATCTGAGATTTGCATTTTGAAATAATTTTCAAACTTTAAAAGCACATCAAAACTCTAAGAATTTATCTTTGAAGCTACTTTGATGGCACGTTTAAGAAGTTCCTGATTTTTACTTTTCTCGCAAATCTCTATGTATTTGAATATTATATCCTCAATTCGGTTAGAATATTTACCTTTAAAATTATCTTTTATAATATCAAGAAAATTGTTTAAATCTCCACCAAGTTCAATTAGACGACTTAATATATCAAATGAATTATTCTTAAAATGATTATATATATCACTTATTGTTTCAAACTCATGTCTGAAATCTTGGTTTTCTTTTGCTAATTCGGTTAACAAGAATAAAAGTTTCTCTAAATCTTTAATATCATAAACTAGAGTATCTTCAAGTATAGCTATATTTCTTGCTTTATAACCATCAAGAAAACCACTTATATTATCTTCTGCTTTTGGTTTCATAATAATTTCTTTTTAAAATTAGTAAATTATTTCTTCTTAAAGGAAGATTTTATTGAATTTAATTGTTCTAATAAATTTGTCGTCTCATCTTGCTCTCCTTCAAGGATTTTGATATCATCTTCTAAAGTTTTTACTGCAGCTTCAAGAAGCTTTGTACCTGTATACTTTGATATAATAAATCCAAGAATTATTATTTTACTTTTATTAAACAATAATTCATTATTTTTTCTTTCAGGTTGGTCAATATCTGCAACTTCTGCACCAAATTTTTGAGACTCTTCAATTGTCAAGTTCGCCATCATTTTCATACACAATACAGGTAAGTCCGTTTTAGCTTTCTCAAAATCAATTACCTTATCTTTATCCTTCATAATTCGCTCAATACTACTAAGTCTAATCTGGGTGAAGATTTGGTCAAATCTTCTATCACAAAATGTAAAAATTATTTTAAGTATTCCAGAAATTCCAATTTCTATGTCAGTATCACCTTTTTTAAATATACCAAATGAACTACGTAATAAAAGAAGAGAAGATGTACCCGCTAAAATAATTTGACTAATTGAAGAATTGTCAGAACCATTGATTGAAATTTTTATACCCATATTATCTATTAATGTATATACCAATCCAGCCGAAAGAGCATTTAAAAGTAAGTAGAAAATGCTAGGAAATTTATATAATATGAGTAAAGGATCATCGTACCTACTAAGTAGTTCTGTATATGCTGTTAAAACACTTAGCAGTATTACCCAAAAATATGACCAAAATTCTGTAATCATAATTATGTTTTTAAGAGTTTCTTTTTTTCAGAATTAATTGCTTTTAATATTATTTGTACTTCCTCATCTTTTGATTGAAGCCCTTTATTATGTGATAAAAGCCCTTTATATTTTGCATCCCTTTTTTTGCTATATGGAATTGCAGGTTTTTTTACTGGTATAAACCTTAATTGACCTATTCTCATACCTGGGAATAATCTTATTGGATTAGGCCCTGTATTATAAAATTCATATGTTAAAACACCGGCAAAACCGGGTTCAACGAAACCAGCTGTCATATGTATTTGTAATCCCGATCTCGCAAAACTACTTCTCCCATCAAGTTCTGCAGATAAATCATCAGGCAATAAAATATATTCCAATGAATGTCCAAGCATAAATTGTTTAGGTGCAATAGTGATAGATTCTAAATAATCTAAATCAACTGTTTTAGTATTCTGCTCGGTGTTGTCAAGAGATTTATTGTCTGTATAATCAAGTATTCCAATCTGATTTGGAAAATAGAATTGAAAAGATGTACCTAACCTTATATCTAATGATGTAGTACCAATTTGTTTTGGATTAATAAGAGGAATTATTCTTAGTTCTTTATTTAATATTTTATTATATATCTCAAAATCTACGTATTGATTATCAAAAGCATCATTTGTGGCTTTCTTTGATTTATCTTTCTTATTTCTAATACTAATAAAATCCTTTA